>CAVITM010000044.1:0-13568 GCA_963645455.1 Moraxellaceae bacterium
GGATATACAGTATAGGGTCTATGGCAGCTACAAGGAGCTTGTGGATGCGGTTCGATCCGGTGAGGTCGATCTTGCTTTTTTTACAAGGGAAGGCAGCAAACTTGCCTATTTATCTGATTTGTGTTATTATTAGCCCGATTGTCAACTGAAAACAAGACATAAAAAATAGAATTGAAGAGGGCTGATATGATGGAAAAAATCAAGATGACGACTCCGTTAGTAGAGATGGACGGAGATGAGATGACACGGATTTTATGGCAGATGATCAAGGATGAGCTGCTGACACCTTTTATTGATTTGAAGACCGAGTATTATGATCTGGGACTGGAATACCGCAATGAGACCAATGATCAGGTGACGATCGATTCTGCCAATGCCACCAAAAAATATGGTGTAGCAGTCAAGTGCGCCACCATCACACCCAATGCGGCACGTATGGATGAATATCATTTGAAGGAGATGTGGAAGAGCCCCAACGGTACGATTCGTGCCATGTTAGACGGCACGGTTTTTCGTACTCCTATTCAGGTCAAGGGCATCGAGCCCTGTGTAAAAAAATGGAAGAAGCCCATTACCATTGCAAGACATGCTTACGGTGATGTATATAAGGCAGTGGAGATGAAGATCCCCGGTGCAGGAAAGGCAGAGCTGGTATTTACCGGTGCAGACGGCAAAGAGGAGCGGGTGACGATCCATGAGTTTACCGGAGCCGGCGTCATTCAGGGACAGCACAATGTAGATGCATCCATCGAAAGCTTTGCACGCAGCTGCTTTAGCTATGCTCTGGATCTGCATCAGGATCTGTGGTTTGCCACAAAGGATACCATCTCCAAAAAATACGATCATACTTTCAAGGATATTTTCCAGGAGATTTTTGACCGGGAGTACAAAGAGCAGTTTGAGGCTGCCGGTATCACCTATTTTTATACTCTCATCGACGATGCAGTTGCCCGGGTCATGAAGTCCGAGGGCGGCTTTATCTGGGCTTGCAAAAATTATGACGGCGATGTGATGAGCGATATGATCTCTTCTGCATGCGGTTCCCTTGCCATGATGACCTCCGTGCTGGTTTCACCGGCAGGCATTTATGAGTACGAGGCAGCCCACGGCACTGTACAGCGCCACTATTATAAGCATCTGGCTGGCGAGGAGACCTCTACCAATTCTGTAGCTACCATTTTCGCATGGTCCGGAGCTCTCCGGAAGCGTGGAGAGCTGGATCAGCTTCCGGAGCTGATGACCTTTGCTGATCGTTTGGAAAAGGCCTGCATCGATACCATCGAATCCGGAAAAATGACCAAGGATCTGGCACTGATCACCAGCTTAAATGATGTGACTGTATTAAACAGCGGTGATTTTATCAAAGAGATTCGTAAGACCTTAGAGTCCTATTACGCATAATTAAGGGGAATACGACGGTGATTTTAGCTTGTCAGAATGTTTCAAAAGCCTTTGGAACGGAAGAGATTCTGAAAAAAGTCTCGTTCCATATAGAGGAAAATGAGAAGCTGGCGATTGTCGGCATCAACGGAGCCGGAAAGTCTACGCTTCTGAAAATCCTGATCGGTGAGTTATCCCCGGATGAGGGGGAAGTGACTATTGCCAAGCATGCCAGCATCGGTTATCTCGCCCAGTATCAGGACGTGTCCTTAGATACTACGATCTATGAGGAAGTGCTTTCCGCAAAGTCGGATCTCATTGAGCAGGAAAAGGAAATCAGAGCCTTAGAGGAGCAGATGAAGCAGGTGTCAGGAGATGCACTGGATGCCCTGATGGAGCATTATCATGCTTCTCTAAAGGAATTCGAGGATCGCGGCGGATATTATTATAAAAATGAGATCGCCGGGATTTTGCGGGGACTTGGATTTTCGGAAGATATGTTCGACCGGAGACTAAGCGAGCTGTCCGGCGGTCAGAAGACCAGAGTTGCGCTGGCCAAGCTTCTTGTGCGCCGGCCGGATATTCTGCTTTTAGATGAGCCCACCAACCATCTGGATTTGTCTAGTATCACATGGTTGGAAGGCTTTTTAAAAGGCTATAAGGGAGCGGTGATCCTGGTTTCCCATGATCGCTATTTTTTGGATCGGATTGTGACGAAGGTGGTGGAGATTTTCTGCCATCAGGCACATGTCTATACAGGCAATTACTCGGCCTACAGCGAGAAAAAGGCACAGATTCGCGAAGCCCAGATGCGGCAGTATCTGAACCAGCAGCGGGAGATCGCCCATCAGGAAGCAGTCATCAGCAAGCTGAAATCCTTTAACCGTGAAAAATCCATCAAACGTGCCGAGAGCAGGGAACGGGCACTGGAAAAAATTGACCGGTTGGAAAAGCCGGTAGAAGAGCATGCAGATATGCGCATCACCTTAGAGCCCAACATCCGAAGCGGTCAGGATGTGCTTCGTGTCACAGGTCTTTCCAAGGCCTTTGAGAGCAACCGGCTTTTTTCCGGCATCGATCTGGAGATCAAGCGGGGAGAACGTGTGGCGCTGATTGGTGACAATGGTACCGGCAAGACCACCATCTTAAAGATCATTACCGGCGGACTATCTGCAGATGCAGGGGATGTCCACTTTGGCGCCAATGTACATATTGGCTACTATGATCAGGAGCAGCAGCTGCTTTCTGAGGAAAAAACATTGTTTGAGGAGATTCGTGATGCCTATCCGGATCTCAGTAATACAAAGGTGCGCAGTGTTCTCGCGGCCTTTTTATTTACGGGTGAGGAGACCCTTACCAAGCGCGTCTCAGAACTGAGCGGTGGGGAGCGCGGCCGGCTTTCCCTGGCCAAGCTGATGTTATCCGAAGCAAATTTTCTCATTCTGGATGAGCCTACGAACCACTTGGACATTGTTTCCAAGGAGATTTTGGAGCAGGCATTAAACCAGTATACGGGCACCGTGTTTTTTGTATCCCACGACCGTTATTTTATTAATCAGACAGCGACCCGGATTTTGGAGCTGACGGGGCAGACCCTCATCAATTATATCGGCAATTACGATTATTATCTGGAAAAAAAGGAAGAACTGACCCGCATTTATGTAAATACCGAAGAACGTGGCGGTTCCTCTGTGTCTGATGACTCCTCAGAGAATGGCAAGGAAAACTGGCAGGAGCAGAAAAACAAACAGGCACTTCTCCGGAAAAAGCAAAATGAGCTGAAAAAGACGGAGGAGCAGATCGCTTCCCTTGAGGCGGAGTGCGAAGAGATTGATGTACAGGCGGCTGATCCGGCCAATGCGTCCAACAGTGCCTTCCAGATGGAACTGCATACAAAAAAAGAAGCCCTGACAGAACAGCTGTCGGCGCTCTATGAGCAGTGGGAGCTGCTGGCAAGCGACGCGGATTTGCAGTGAGATTGACAGGCTCCCGGCAAATGACTATACTTTTTTAGTGAAAGAGAATGAAAGGGAAATAGAAAATATACAATGGAAGAAAAAGAAATTTCTCAGGCGGTCATCCGACGGATGCCGCGTTATTACCGATATCTCGGCGATTTGCTGGATGCCGGGGTGGAGCGTATCTCATCCAATGATCTCAGCAACAGAATGAATGTCACTGCATCCCAGATCAGACAGGATCTGAATAACTTCGGTGGTTTTGGTCAGCAGGGTTATGGATACAATGTCAAATATTTATACGAAGAGATCGGCAAGATTCTCGGGCTAAACACCACACATAATGTGATCATCATCGGAGCCGGACATCTTGGTCAGGCACTGGCCAATTATGTCAAATTTGAAAAGCTTGGATTTGTGATCCGTGCATTGTTTGATGTGGATCCCAAGCTGATCGGCCAGGATGTGCGCGGGATTCCCATTCTTTCGATCGCTGACCTTCCGGATTATGTCAGCCATCATACGGTGGATATTGCCACACTTACCATGCCAAAATCCCAGGCGGCTTCCATTGCGGATGAGCTGGTGGAGCTGGGTGTTCATGCGATCTGGAATTTTGCCCATGTGGATCTGGAGCTGTTCAATTCGGATGTGATCGTGGAGAACGTTCATCTTTCTGACAGTCTGATGCAGCTGTCCTATAATACCGTCAAGCATACAAAAGAAAATGATACATCCAAATAGCCTCTGCTACAAAAAGGAGTGAATCATCTTGAAATATCTCGTAAAAAAAGGAGAAATGCAGCATTACGATGCGAATACGATGGAAGTATTCGGGCTGCCATCCCTGGTGCTGATTGAGCGGGCGGCGCTGGCTGCCGTAGAGGAGCTGGAGCAGAGCCTGCTGCATGGAGGAGAGCGGATCCTCATCGCTGTGGGTACCGGCAACAACGGTGCAGACGGACTGGTGATGGCCAGGCTTTTATTTTTAAAGGGATATTCTGTGGAGCTGGTGCTGGCCGGCAATCGTGAAAAAGCCACCTCTGAAAATGAGCGGGAGCTTACCATTGCAAAAAATTACAAGATTCCCGTGATCAGTGCCACAGACTGGCTGGAACAGCCGGATCCGGGACATTCCTACGAGCTGGTGATTGATGCACTCTTTGGCGTCGGATTGTCGAGAAGGATCGAAGGAACCTATGAACAGCTGCTGATCCGCCTTGATGAGATAGAGGCAAAAAAGGTGGCCGTTGACATTCCAAGCGGTATCGATGCGGACAACGGTCAGATTCTGGGCCTGGCATTTCACGCGGATCTTACCATTACATTTTCCTATGAGAAGCTGGGACTTGTGCTGTTTCCTGGAGCGGAATATGCCGGACGCATTGTTTGCAAAAATGTAGGAATCGATGATCACAGCTTTTTAGATGGGGAAGGCTTCGGGCATAAGCCCCAGATCTGTGGGCTGACAGATGAGGATCTATCTCTTCTTCCACCCAGACGAACCCATTCCAATAAAGGCACTTACGGAAAGGTGCTGGTGATCGCCGGCAGTATCAATATGGCTGGCGCGGCGATTTTTAGTGCAAAAGCAGCTTATTTGAGCGGCTGCGGGCTGGTGCGGGTGCTTACGCCTGAGGAAAATCGTACGATTATTCAGAGTGCGCTGCCGGAGGCGGTGCTGACCACCTATCATGGAAAGAAGCCGGAGCCCGAGCGCATTACAGAGGCATTGCAGTGGGCAGATGTCATCGTCTGCGGTCCGGGACTTGGACAAACCCAGACAGCAAAGCAGCTGGTGCATACCGTATTAAAGGAAGCAGCGGTTCCCCTGGTTTTGGATGCGGATGCCTTAAATATTATCTCAGAGGATACGGATATTTTACGCAGGCCCCATACGGAGCTGATCATCACGCCCCATTTGGGAGAGATGGCCAGACTCACACAGATGCCTGTGTCTTATCTGAAGGATCATTTCGTAGAGAGTGCACAGGAGTTTGCCCGCACCTACAATCTCATCTGTGTACAAAAGGATGCAAGAACTGTTACGGCTGTTCCTTTTGGAACGACCTATGTGAATCTGTCCGGCAACAATGGCATGGCAACCGGCGGCAGTGGGGATGTGCTTACCGGCGTGATCGCGGCATTGCTTGCCCAGGGACTGTCCGGTGATCTGGCGGCACCCCTTGGGGTTTATATCCATGGAAGAGCCGGTGATCTGGCGGCAGAAAAGTACGGAAAGTACAGTATGACAGCGTCTTCACTGCTGGAGGCACTGCCGGGGGTTTACTTGACTTTACATGCGTAGAATGGTATATTTTCTAAAATGACAGACAAGAGGATAGGAGACACATTATGGAAGATGCCGGTAACCCACATAGGGGATTTATTGGTAAAGTAAAAAAATTTTTTAACAGAAATACAGAGGATGTCACAGAAGAGGAGATCATATCCCTGGTCAATGAAGGACATGAGCAGGGCTTTATCCGTGAGAGCGAGGCGGAGATGATCCACAATATCTTTGAACTCAGCGACAAGGATGCCAAGGATATTATGACTCACCGCAAGCAGATCTGTGCATTAGATGGAGACATGACTTATTCAGAGGCGCTGGAGCTCATTTTAAAAGAGCCCTTTTCCCGCTTCCCGGTCTATTTGGAGGATATGGATGACATTATCGGTCAGGTTCACATCAAGGAGATGCTTTTGCATGCCAAGGATGACACATGTGCCGATACACCGATCCGTCAGATCGAAGGACTGATGACTTCAGTGGATTTTGTTCCGGAGACCCTGGGGATCACAGCCTTGTTTCAGCAGATGCAGACATCCAAAAATCATCTGGTGATTGTGATTGATGAATATGGTCAGACTGCCGGACTGGTGGCATTAGAAGATATATTAGAAGAGATTGTCGGCAATATTTTTGATGAGCACGACAAGGAAGAGCATCATATTACGTCTCGGGGAGACGGAGTCTATTTTATGGATGGTGCGGCTGATTTAAGTGAAGTCGCAGAGACTCTTGGATTAAAAGAATTAGAAGAAAATGAGAATGATACGCTAAATGGTTATCTGATTTCCCTCATTGATAAGATTCCCAGTGACGGAGAACGCTTTGAGGTAGAAGCATGCGGCTATTTATTCCGTGTGCTGTCTGTGAAGGATAAGCTGATCCGCCGCGTGGAAGTAAAAAAGCTGCCGGGAGCAAATAACAGCTCTTTGGAATAAACAAAAAACGAAAAGAGGAAGAACAATGTCAGGACATTCAAAGTTCGCGAATATCAAGCATAAGAAGGAGAGAAACGATGCTGCAAAGGGCAAGATCTTTACTATGATCGGCCGAGAGATCGCAGTTGCCGTGAAAGAGGGCGGCCCGGATCCGGCAAACAACAGCAAGCTGGCTGCAGTGATCGCAAAGGCTAAATCAAACAACATGCCTAATGATACCATCGACAGCGGCATCAAAAAAGCAGCCGGAGACGGAGACAATGTGAATTACGTTGTTGCCACCTACGAGGGCTATGGGCCTGCCGGCACTGCAATTATCGTAAAATGTCTGACCGACAATAAAAACCGTACCGCAGCCAATGTGAGAAATGCATTTACAAAGGGACAGGGAAGCATCGGTACCCAGGGCTGCGTATCTTATATGTTTGACGAGAAGGGTCAGATCATCATCGAAAAAGAGGTCTGTGAGCTGGATGCGGATGATTTGATGATGATGGCATTAGATGCCGGCGCCGAGGATTTTGTAGAGGAAGAGGACAGCTTTGAGGTATTGACAGCTCCGGACGCATTCGATGCGGTTCGTGAGGCACTTGAGGCAGAAAAGATTGAGCTGGCCAGCGCAGAAGTGACCATGCTGCCCCAGACCTATGTGACCTTATCTGAAGAGGCAGACCTGAAAAATATCCAGAGAATTTTGGACTTACTGGATGAGGATGATGATGTACAGGCTGTATATCACAACTGGGATGAATAAACGTTTAAAAATGATCTGGAGGATCTATGGAATTTATTAAGGGTATATGCCCCCATTGCCAGGGCGAGCTGCAGATTCCGCAGGATCGGGAAACGATTATCTGCATGTATTGCGGAAAAGAATTTACGGTAGAGCATGAGACTGCAGATGAGAAGACGATGAGCCGGCCCAAGCCGGTGAGCGAGGATGAGGCATCTGAGGTATTGCAGCAGCTGCTGTTTGGCATTGAGGATCCGATGCAGTATTTTAAAAAAGCGCTGTATATGGATTTTTACAACAAATATGTTTTTGAAAACGCAGGCAATCTTGCCATGTTAGAGCAGTTTTATCTGGCAAATGATGCCGATGGTGAGGCGTTAGAGCGTGTTGCCAGACCTCTTGTGGCACGTGTGGCTCAGAGTATGGAGGGGCTTCGCGGCAACAAGCGGGATCAGCTTCAGATGGATTACAATCTGTCCATGGTGATCTATGTATTCCCGGCGCTGTTAGAGACAAATGAACGTTCCGGACAGGCCTGGATCGATGCACTTGCTGCTATCTGGAAAGAGTATTTCCCCAAGACCCAGCTGAAAGCTTCTACTTCCAAGGAGATCAACGCAGGCTTCAAATACCGTTTCTGCTATATTACGACTGCAGTTTGTGTATATCAGAACAAGCCTGATGACTGCTATGAGCTGACGCTGCTTCGTTCTTTCCGTGATGATTATCTGCTTCGCACACCGGAAGGAGAGGCCATGGTGCGAGAGTATTATGATGTGGCACCGTCCATTGTCAAGCATATCGGACAGCACACAGATGCGCCGCAGATTTATGAGGATATCTGGCAGAGTTATCTGTTGCCCTGCATTCATCTGATTGAACAAAAACAATATGCACAGTGTGTAGATTTGTACAAGCAGATGGTGTATGATTTAAAGGAACGTTATTTCTTTTTAGAATCAGCCTGAGTGGAATTGGAGGGAAAATAGTATGAATAAGGTATTGTTTGCAGCATCAGAATGTGTTCCGTTTATCAAAACCGGCGGTCTGGCAGATGTATGCGGAGCGCTGCCCAAGGAATTTGACAAGCAGTATTGGGACATCCGTGTAGTGCTGCCGTTTTACAGCTGTATTCCGGAACGTTTTCGTAATGAATGCGAGTATGTGACCCATTTTTACATGAGCTGCGGTACATATATTCAGAACAAATATGTGGGTATTTTCCGTTATGAGTTAGACGGGATCAAATACTATTTTCTTGACAATCAGGAATATTTTAACTGCGTGGTGCCTTACGGCGATATCCGTTATGACATCGAAAAATTTGTCTTCTTTGACAAGGCAGTGCTTTCCATGCTCAAGCAGATCAATTTCCAGCCCAATATTATTCACTGCCATGACTGGCAGACCGGTTTTATTCCGGTATATCTGCGGACGGAGTTTCAGGCGGATATGTTCTATTGGGGCATGAAGTCCGTGATGACCATTCACAATCTGAGATTCCAGGGTGTATGGGACAAGCAGACCATGATGGGTCTCACCGGTTTCCCGGCTGAGCTGTTTACACCGGACAAGCTGGAGTTCCACAAGGATGCCAATATGCTAAAGGGCGGCCTTGTCTATGCGGACTATATCACCACCGTCAGTGAAACCTATGCTGGAGAGATCCAGACGCCTTTTTATGGCGAGGGACTGGACGGACTGCTCCGTGCCCGTCATTTTGACATGCAGGGCATTGTAAACGGCATTGATTATCAGGCTTACGATCCTGCAACGGATCCCAAGATTTATGTAAATTATGATGTATCCAGCTTCCGTCGGAAAAAAGCATCCAATAAGGAGCGCCTGCAGCAGGAGCTGGGTCTTACCGTTGATAAAAAGAAGTTTATGATCGGTCTGATTTCCAGACTGACAGATCAAAAGGGACTGGATCTCATCAATTATGTGATCGAGCGGATTGCAGATGATTATACACAGCTTGTTGTGATCGGTACCGGCGAGCCCCAGTATGAGAATATGTTCCGGCATTATGCTTGGAAATATGGCGATCGGATTTCTGCCAACATCTGCTATAGTGATGATCTGGCACACAAGCTGTATGCAGCTGCCGATGCATTCCTGATGCCGTCCCGGTTTGAGCCTTGCGGACTGACCCAGCTGATCTCATTCCGCTACGGAACAGTTCCGATTGTTCGTTCTACCGGCGGACTTCGTGATACGGTAGAGCCCTACAATGAATACGAGCATACCGGTGATGGCTTCGCCTTCACCAATTATAACGGAGAAGAGATGCTTGGCATTATCAATTACGCAAAGCATATCTATTTTGACTGCAAGAAGGACTGGAATAAGATGATTGACCGTGGCATGACCAATGATTATTCCTGGAATTCTTCCAGAAACAAATACGAGAATCTCTACAATTATCTGATCAGTCAATAATGCGAAAAAAGAATCCCACATTGCTGGGGTTCTTTTACCATAGAGGAGAAAAAAATGTCGTTGTTAGAAGCGATCCTGATGGGCCTCATTCAGGGAGTGACAGAATTTTTACCGGTGAGCAGCTCCGGACATCTTGCATTGTTTAAAATTGCATTTGGCTTAAAGGATGTGGGATTGCTCTTTGATGTGATCCTGCATCTGGGCACGCTGCTGGCCATCTTTGTAGTCTATTACAAGGATATTTACAAGATGATCGTGGCAGGATTTGGTATATTAGGGGACGCCTTTAAAAATGTTGGTATTTTCTTTGGAAATCTTGCCCACAAAACCCATGGCGGTTATCATCATGTGATCTGCAACGGTTATCGGAAGTTTGTGATGCTGGTCATGGTTTCCACGATCCCCACCGGTATCATCGGTGTACTAGCCTCAGATATGATTGAACAGGCCAGTAAACTGCTGGTCGTTCCAGGTGCATGTCTGATTTTGACAGCCATTCTTTTGCTGATCGCAGATCATTGCAAGGATGGTGAAAAGCTGCCGAAGCAGGTGACCTATTCAAATGCATTTATGATCGGTATTGCCCAGGGCATTGCGACTTTGCCCGGCTTATCCCGTTCCGGAACCACCATCACAGCCTGCCTGCTCAGCGGCTTCAACCGTAAATTTGCGGTAAAATATTCCTTTATCATGTCGATTCCGGCGGTACTTGGTTCCCTTGTGTTCGAGCTTGCCGGTTTATCTGATGTATCGGTTACCAGTACAGAGCTGGTCTATTATTTGATCGGCTGCGCTGTGGCAGCGGTTGTAGGCTATATCTGTATCAAGACCATGCTGTATGTTGTGCGTCAAAAGAAATTTACCGGGTTTGCCATCTACTGTTTCATCGTCGGTGCCATATCGGTTGGGGTATATTTTTATCAGCTTTGACGCTTGCATTTTGTAATGAAATACCCCGGGATTTTGGAGGTTGTTAGAATTGTCCGGACAGAAAAAAAAGAAACGTGCATCTGCTTCAAAGCGCACCGGTTCTGCAAAAAATAAAAAGGCAGCTGCACCGGAGACGCTGCAGGAGAGTGTTTACCAGGAGGTGCTCCTCTGGGTGATGCTTGCGGTGTCCATTGTTTTATTTGTGAGCAATTTTGGGATCGGGGGCAAGGTAGGAAGCGTATTGAGCAATGTGCTGTTTGGCTTATTTGGCCTGCTTGCCTATGTTTGTCCCATCCTGTTATTCGTGGGCACTGTTTTTCTATTATCCAACAAAAGAAACAAGATCGCGATCATCAAGGTGGTGGCAGCGATCTTATTTGTGTGCTTTCTATGCTTATTTTTGGAGCTGGTGGCGGGAGATGTGGGGAAATATTCGCCTGCGGCTGCTTATTCATATTCTGCAGAACAAAAAAACGGCGGCGGATTTTTTGGAGGTCTGCTGGCCTGGCTGATCTGCCCCAACTTTGGACGGGTCTGCGCCTATGTGATTGATTTTATCGTATTGATTATTACCATGGTGATCGTCACTGAGCGCTCAGCCTGGATTCATGTCAAGCATGGTGGCGAACGGGTATATGCATCTGCAAAGGAAGGCAATGAAAAGCTCCACACCATACAGCAGCAGCACAAAGAAAATCGTATGCAGCGCAGAATGGAGCGCAGGGTATCCGGCGTGTCTGAGGACACCTTGCTGCTGAAGGACAATGCAAAGCTTGGCACTACGGAGGAATTGACGGAGATCACGCCGGACATGCTGGCACCGTTACGGGAAAAACGTAAAAAAGCGGGACTTCCGGAGAATGGCTCAGTTACATCTGCAGCCGGATCAGATCTCTCAGCCCCGCAGGAGTTAGATGGCTATTCTGTGACGCAAAAGCACCAGGTGAGTCTGCAGCCTTTGGAGGAGAAGCAGAAGCCGGCGCCGCAAGTAACTGAAACTCAGGCAGCTGAGGCCCAGACCAGTGAAATGCCCATATTTTCCCCTGAACTGCAGCAGCTGTTTGCACAGGCCGATGTTGCCCAGGTCGAGCCGGAACCCCAGCCTGAGATTGTTTCGCAGCCGGAGCCTCTGCCTGAGCCGAAACCTGAACCCCAGCCCCAACCCGAACCGGAACCTGAGCCCCAACCCGAACCGGAACCTCAGCCCCAGCCTGTTGCCGCAAGCTCTCACAGCTCACATCCCCTTCGCAATCCCAAGCTGGATGAAAAAAGTGCTGGCGAAGAGGTTGAAAAAATCGCCCAGGAGATTACACGCAGCGAAGAGCAGGCACCGCCTGTCTATGTATTTCCGCCGACTGAGCTGTTAAAGGCCGGTGATTCGAATAAACGGGGAGACAGTAAGCAGCACTTGCAGCAGACAGCCTTAAAGCTTCAGCAGACCCTGAAAAATTTCGGCGTCAATGTGACGATTTTGAATGTCAGCTGCGGACCTACCGTTACCCGTTATGAGATTCAGCCGGAGATGGGTGTGAAGGTCAGCAAGATTGTCAATTTAACTGATGATATCAAGCTGAATCTGGCCGCAGCAGATATCCGTATGGAGGCACCGATTCCCGGAAAGGCAGCCATCGGTATTGAGGTACCTAACAAGGAGACATCGCCGGTGATGCTTCGGGATTTGATTGAATCCCCTGAGTTTCAAAATCATAAGTCCAAGATTGCATTTGCGGCAGGCAGGGATATCGGCGGCGAGGTCATCATGGGAGATATCGCAAAGATGCCCCATTTGCTTATTGCAGGTGCCACCGGCTCCGGTAAATCTGTATGTATCAATACCATTATCATGTCCCTTTTGTATCGGGCGAAACCGGAGGAAGTCAAGCTGATTCTCATCGACCCCAAGGTGGTGGAGCTGTCGGTTTATAACGGCATTCCCCATTTGTTTATACCGGTTGTGACGGATCCGAAAAAAGCAGCCGGCGCATTGAACTGGGCGGTGGCAGAGATGATGGAACGTTACGATAAATTTGCTGCCTGTGGCGCCCGTGACTTGGAAGGATACAACGCAAAGGTGGATTCCATCGCAGATATTGAGGATGAGAATAAGCCGAAAAAGCTGCCGCAGATCGTTATTATCGTAGACGAGCTGGCAGATTTGATGATGGTTGCTCCGGGAGATGTGGAGGATGCGATCTGCCGTCTGGCTCAGCTGGCCCGCGCCTGCGGCATCCATCTGATTATCGCGACCCAGCGGCCCTCGGTAAATGTTATTACGGGCCTGATCAAGGCAAATATGCCCAGCCGGATTGCTTTTTCCGTGACATCAGGTGTTGATTCCCGAACGATTCTGGATATGGTGGGTGCGGAGAAGCTGCTTGGAAAGGGCGATTGTCTGTATTATCCCCAGGGTCTGAATAAGCCCATGCGTCTGCAGGGCGCATTTGTATCTGATCAGGAGGTGGCTGCAGTCGTTGATTTTATCAAGGACAGCTATGGACATGCTGCCTATGATACATCTATTGAAGAAAAAATGAGTAAGATTTCAGAGAGTACTTCAGGCAGCTTATCAGCTGCTTCATCAGAGGGTGATCACGGCGGAAGAGATGTTTATTTTACAGATGCGGCAAAATTACTGATGGACAAGGACAAGGCATCCATCGGTATGCTGCAGCGGTATTTTAAAATCGGCTTTAACCGCGCAGCACGCATTATGGATCAACTGGAGGAAGCCGGTGTGGTTGGCCCCGAGGAGGGAACCAAGCCCAGACAGATTCTGATGAATCCGGAGACCTTTGATTCATTGGTGGAGGACGGTACATTTTAACTCAGTCGGGATTTAAACTCCGACTAAGATAAACGCTGAATAGACAGGAAGGAGTATTACATGGCACAGC
>CAVITM010000045.1:0-13553 GCA_963645455.1 Moraxellaceae bacterium
ATTTTAAATATTCTGATTATTCTCGGTGTGACTGCCTTGCTCACCTCTGTGGCGGTACAGCAGTCGACCATCCGCTACGAGATTCCCTACGTGGGCGTGGTTACCATCGTGCTGCTGATCATGGGTATGACCGGAGGCGTGATTGGACGCCTCGAGGGTGCCATCCTGTGGATTCTGTTTATTTTGTATCTCGTTTATCTCTTTTTTATGGCAAAAAATGGAAAAGCAGATGAGGAGGAGACAGAGGACGCGCCGATCTGGAAGCTGCTGCTTTTGATCGTCATTGGCGGCGCACTCATTATCTGTGGCGCGGATGTGAGTGTCGATGCGGCGACAGAGCTGGCCCGTGCCATCGGACTCAGCGAGCGTTTTATCGGACTGACCATCGTGGCTCTGGGAACCAGCCTGCCGGAGCTGTGTACTTCTGTAGTGGCAGCGAAAAAAGGCAAGGCAGATCTGGCTATCGGCAATATCGTCGGCAGCAATATTTTCAATATTCTCTTTGTCATCGGTACGACGGCGCTCATCATTCCCGTGACCTTCCAGTCAGGCTTTATTATTGATACACTGGTGGCGCTGGGAGCGGTTGTGCTGCTGTGGATCTGTGTCTATCCGAAAAAGAAGCTCACGCGGCCGGGGGGCATTGTGATGCTGATCGCTTATGCCGGTTATCTGGCTTATCTGATGAACTAAAAATCTGTGGACTGAAAGGAGTGTCAATTTTGGCACTCCTTATTTTTTTGCCTATTTTCCGCCACCGCCACAAATTGTGTCCAAAAAATCACAATTCCATCACATTTCTTTCACAGGATTTTTGCACATTTATTTATAGAGGCGATGTAACTGTTCAGGTGGTTCTGAACAGATACGAGGCGATGTAAGGGTCAGGAGGCTGTTCATGTTCGCATGATCAGGTTGCAGACCCGAAGTGTACGGAAAAACAAAAAAGGAGAATCAGCATGATTACAGTAGAGCATCTGACAAAGTATTATGGTGATTTTCTGGCGGTCGATGATCTGTCCTTCGAGATCGACGAGGGGCATGTCTACGGCTTTTTAGGCCCAAACGGCGCCGGAAAATCCACGACGATGAATATCATGACGGGGTGTCTGTCCGCGACGGACGGTACGGTAAAGATCGATGGCTATGATATTTTTGAGGAATCCAGGCAGGCGAAGAGTCTGATCGGCTATCTGCCGGAGCAGCCGCCCCTGTATATGAACGAGACACCCATGGAATATCTGCGGTTTGTGGGCCAGGCAAAGGGATTAAAGGGCGAAGAGCTGAAGGCCCAGGTGCAGGATGTCATCACCCAGACCAAGCTGGATGGCGTGAAAAACCGACTGATCGGTGCCCTCTCCAAGGGCTATAAGCAGCGTGTCGGCATCGCCCAGGCGCTGCTGGGCAACCCCAAGGTCATTATTTTAGATGAGCCTACCGTCGGACTGGATCCCATCCAGATCATCGAGATCCGCGACCTCATCCGTCAGCTCGGCGAGCATCATACGGTGATTCTCAGTTCCCATATTCTATCCGAGGTACAGGCGATCTGCGAAAAAGTGCTCATCATCGCAAAAGGCAAGCTGGTGGCCTACGATACGCCGGAGAATCTGGAAAAACTCATGCTTCGGAACGGCGTGGAGATTACGGTTGAGGCCACAGAGGACGAAGTACGGCAGATTTTAGCCTGCGCCCAGCTGACAGCGGAGTATGAGCTGCAAAGCGAGGCGGATGGCTGCGTGAAGATTTATATGAAGACCGAGAGCGACCACGTGCGATCCCTTTGCAGGGAGGTATTCTGGACCTTCGCAAAGGAGCAGAAGCCCATTGTGGAGATGACGACGAAAAAAGCAAATCTTGAGGATGTCTTTATTGAGCTTACGGAGGGAGAGGTGAAAAAAGCATGATTGCAGTAGCAAAGCATGAGCTGTCCGGGTATTTTCATTCTCTGACAGCCTACATTTTTTCAGCATTTCTGCTGGCCTTTGTGGGGGTTGGCGCGATGCTTTACAACATTCAGTCGGCAGTGGCCAATTTTGAGTATGTGCTGCGCTTTGTCTGCCTTGGCTTCGTGGTGATCGTACCGGTGCTTACCATGCGTGTGCTGGCAGAGGAGCGCAAGCAAAAAACGGATCAGCTGCTTTATTCCCTGCCGGTGAGCACTTCCCAGATCATTGTGGGCAAATATCTGGCCCTTCTGGCAGTTTATCTGGTTCCCCTGATCGTAATCTGCTTCTATCCGCTGATTTTCTCCCAGTTTGGTGAGGTTTATCTGCTCACCTCCTACGGATCACTGTTTGCATTTTTCCTGCTGGGTGCGGCGCTGATCTCCATTGGCATGTTTATTTCCTCCCTGACGGATAGTGTGGGCTTTGCCGCAGGTATTACCGTCCCGGTGATCCTTTTAAACTATTACAGCGTTACCCTGGCAGAGTATGTATCCTCAACGGCAGCAGGCTCCTTTGTGGCCATGCTTTTGATCGTACTGCTGCTGGCCCTGGTGATTCGCTATGTGACAGGCAGCGTACGGCCGGCCGCTGTGGTTGGAGGAATCCTGGCCGTCGTGCTGATCGCCCTGTTCGTGCTGAATCAGACCATGTTTGAGGGGCTGCTTCCCAATATTATGACCCAGCTCTCTCTCTTTGAGCGCTTCTATAAATTTGTCAACGGCGTCTTTGATCTGACCGGCATCGTTTATTATGTGACTGTCATCGCATTTTTCTTGTTTTTGTCCGTGCAGTCCCTTGAGAAACGGAGGTACAACTGATGAAAAAATGGAGTTTGAAGCCTGCCGGTAAGGCGGGACAAAAACAAAATAAGATAGCCATGCGGGGCGGCTCTTATGCCTTCGCCCTGAGCGTGCTGGTGCTGGCGATTCTCATCGTGGTCAATGTGCTGGCATCGGTGCTGCCGACTTCCATGACACAGCTGGATATCAGCTCCAGCAGGCTGTATTCCATCACCAGCAACACAAAGGTGGTGGTCAATGCACTGGATCAGGATGTGACGATCTACTGGATCGTACAGGCAGACGAGGAGGACGATGTCATCGAAAACCTTCTTGGAAAATATGAGAGTCTGTCGGATCATATCACTGTCGTCAAGAAAAATCCCGATGTTTATCCGACTTTTACAAAGGATTATACCGATGAAACGGTACCCAACAACAGTCTCATCGTGGAATGTGGCGACAGCAGCCGTTATATCAGCTATGATGACATCTATACCACAGATATGGATATGGAGACTTATTCCTACACCAGCTCCTTTGACGGCGAGGGTGCCATCACCTCAGCCATCGATTATGTGACCAGCGAGGATCATCCCCAGCTGTATCTGACGGAGGGACATGGTGAGGCGGAGCTCTCAGAGGTATTTTCTGCCCAGATCGAAAAGCAGAACATTGAGACCACAACCTTTACGCTGCTCAATGAGGAGAGCGTTCCGGAGGACGCAGATGCAGTGCTGATCTATGCGCCCAGCAGTGATATTTCCGATAAAGAAGAAGAAATGTTAAAAGAATACGTCGAAGGCGGCGGCAAGCTGATGGTGCTGGCCGGACCTACCGAGGACGGTACGCTGACTAATCTCTATTCCCTGCTGGAGGATTATGGTGTAGAGGCAGCAGAGGGCGTTGTAGTCGAGGGTGACAGTACCCATTACGCATTCCAGCAGCCCTACATTTTACTGCCGGATATGTCCGAGCATGAGATCACCACTCCCCTCATCGACGGAAGCTACTATGTCCTTATGCCGGTGGCACAGGGCATGACGGTTACAGATACCTCCGGTGCGGTAACGACACTGCTGGAGACTTCAGATCAGGCCTATAGCAAGGTAGATGGCTATTCCATCACCACCTATGATAAAGAAGACGGCGATATCGACGGACCTTTTGCCACGGCAGTGGCGATCGACTGTGGCAATGACGGCCAGATCGTATGGTTTTCTTCTGCTGAGTTCCTGGATGATGTGTATAATTCCTACTCTTCCGGAGCCAACCTGGATCTGGGTATGAATGCACTTTCCTATCTGATCGGAGAGACGGAGAGCGTATCCATCCGGAGCAAATCTCTCAGCTACAACTATCTGACCATCAATGATTCGACAGCAGCCTCTCTGAAGGCAATGATGATTGCAGTGATTCCGCTGGCATTCCTGGCAGCCGGTATCTATGTAACGGTCAGCAGAAGGAGGAGACACAATGAAGCGGGCTAAAAAATTATATGTTTGCGGTGCGGTTTTGCTGGTGGTATGCGCCGTGACCTTCGGTGTCAGCCGATATGAGCAGCACCAGGAGGATATAAAAAACAGCGATGAGACGATTCTGGCGATTTCCGCAGATGACGTAACGGGACTATCCTGGGAGTATGAGGATACGTCCCTGGCCTTCCACAAGGACCAGACCTGGAGCTACGATGATGACAGCGACTTCCCGGTCAGTGAGGACAAGGTCACGGAGCTGTTGGGTGTGTTTGAGGATTTTGGCGCGGCCTTTGAGATCGATGATGTAGAGGATGAGTCTCAGTATGGTCTGGACGATCCGACCTGCACCATTCAGATCGAAACGGCAGATGAAAACTATGAGATCCGTCTGGGAGATTTCAGCGTGATGGATGAGCAGCGCTACGTATCTATCGGAGACGGAAAGGTCTATCTGGCATCCGTTGATCCCATGGACAGCTACGAGATCACTCTTTCCGATATGATTGAAAATGATACGACGCCGCAGCTGTCGGCAGCCGATTCCATTACCTTTGCCGGAGCGGAAGACTATAGCCTTTCTTATGAAGAAGACAGCACGGATTCCTATGATGAGACGGACGTCTATTATGTCAAGGATGAGGACGGAACCCTGGCGCTGGATACGACCCTGGTGGAAAATTATCTGACCACGGTGGGCAGCCTGGATCTGAGCAATTATGTTTCCTATAATGCCACCGATGATGAGATCGCCACCTACGGGCTGGATGATCCGGAGCTTACTGTGACCATTGCCTATACCGGTTCCCAGGAGAGCAGCGGAGACGAAGACGATAGCGATGATGAGCAGCAGACCTTTGAGCTGGCAGTTTCCAGATCCGCAGAGGATAAGGAAAAGGCAAAGGATGAGGATGCTGAGGCAGCGGATGAGGATACTGAGTCAACGGATGAGGATTCCGCAGATACCACGCCGGCCTATGTACGGATTGGTGATTCCCCCATTCTCTATGAGATCACGGAAAGTGAGTATGAGGCTCTGATGGCAGCATCCACCGGCGATCTTCGCCACCAGGAACTCTACTGGGGTGATTTTGCCAAGGTTACACAGATCGATGTGGAATTAGAGGGCGAGAGCTATTCTCTCACCACGGAAAAGAACAAGGGCGAAAACGTCTGGTATTATGACGGTGAAAAGATCTCTATCGATGAGCTGGAGGTGGCACTGACCAGCCTGACAGCTGCAGAATTTACGGATGAGGCAGCAGACGGCAAGGAAGAGATCGCACTGACGCTGTATCTGGATGACGACAATTTTGAGACGGTGCAGCTGGCCTTCTACCGAAAGGATGGTGCAAATGTCGTAGCAGTTGTGGACGGCAGGCCTACCGCACTGGTTGACCGGAGCGAGATGGTAGATTTGATCGAAGCGGTCAATGCTATCGTACTCAATAGATCAGAGGAATAAAAAATAATGGCAGGAGACAACTGGTTCTCCTGCCATTTTTAAACTTATTTGTTCGTTTTTCTCCAGATGTGCATGGCTTCTGCTTCTTTGATCAGCTGGTCTCTGAAATCAGGATGGGCGATGGAGATCAGTGCCTCAGCCTTCTGCCAGGTGGACATGCCCTTGACATTGACCATGCCGTACTCAGTCACGACGTAGTGGGTGTTGGCCCGGGTGTCAGTGACGATGGAGCCATTGGCAAGTGTGGGACGGATGCGGGAGTGCATCACCCCTGCCTTGTCGGTAAAGGTAGAAGAGCAGCAGATGAAGCTCTTTCCGCCGTTGGAGAGGTAAGCACCCAGTACAAAGTCCAGCTGTCCCCCTGCGCCGCTGATCTGCTTGGTGCCGGAAGACTCGGAGCTGACCTGGCCGAACAGGTCGATGTCTACACAGTTGTTGATGGAGATAAAGTTATCCAGTGCGGCGATGGAACGGATGTCGTTGGTGTAGCTCACCGGCGCACTCATCATCTCGGGGTTCTCATCGAGATAATCGTACATTTTCTTTGTGCCGCAGCCAAAACCGTAGGTCTGGCGGTAGCGGTCGATGCTCTTTTTTGAACCATTGATCTTTCCTGCTTTTGCAATGTCCACGAAAGCATCTACATACATCTCGGTATGAACGCCCAGATCCTTCAGATCAGATTCTGCGATCATGGAGCCCACGGCATTGGGCATACCGCCGATACCAAGCTGCAGGCAGGCACCATTGGGGATCTGCTCCACGATCAGCTTGGCCACTGCCTTGTCTACATCGCTGGCCGGACCGCCGGCACCCATCTCACCGATGGGAGGATTCTCACCCTCTACGATATAATCAACGTCGCTGATATGTACTCCGTTTTCAAAGCCGCCCAGGCAGCGGGGCATGTTTTCATTAACCTCTACGATGACGGTCTTTGCCATCTCGCAGGCAGCTGCCAGATGAGAGGCATTGGGACCAAAATTAAAGTAGCCGTGCTTGTCCATAGGTGCGCAGACGATCATTACCACATCGGAGCAGTTGCCGTCGCGATAATAGCGGGGCAGCTCAGAATAGCGGATGGGGGAATAATATGCACAGCCCCGGGCGATCAGCTTGCGCTCGATGCCGGACATATGCCAGGAGTTCCAGCAGAAATGCTCCCCTGCATCCTCCCGCTCAAATACTGCCAGCGGCTTCAGTAAAATACCGCCCCGCAGCTTTACATCCTTCAGCTCATCGGTACGCTTCGCCAGTGCACGGTCCAGCGCATCCGGAGTGCCGTTGCACCAGCCATAATCCACCCAGTCACCGGATTTTACCACCTTGACTGCCTCGTCGGCGCTGACCAGCTTTTGCTTATATTCATCCTGAAAGCTCATTGTGTGTCCTCCTTTTATGTATGAATACGTTATTTTTTTATCAAACTCTGCATCTATCCTACCATTTTTCTACAGAAAGAGCAATAAAAAGGCAACAAAAAAGAGCCCTTTGATGGGCTCTTTTGTCAAAACTATTGTGGGAAATAGCTTAGTTAGGGATATCAGTTTCAGTATCTGTGATCTCGGGATCCTGTGCTTCGGATTCTGAGTCATCACTCTTTGTTTCAGAAGAAGTAGTGTCTCCCTTTGTCGGAGAAGTGACCGTCTCGCTCTTTTCGGAAGAAGAACTGGTCTGCTCCTTTTTGCCGGAGGAGGAATCATCCTTCTTGGCAGAAGAACCCTTTCCGTTGGAATCGGTGCTGTTCTTGGCAGGTTCACTGCTATCGTCAGTAGCCTTGGTCTCTGTATCGGATTTGCCAGAAACTGCTGCACTGCCGGTGGAAGGATCAGAAGAGGTGACGGTGTCGTCTGCCGTCTTTGTATCACTGGCCCCCTTGGCTTCAGAGGTGACCTCCTTTTTCGCGGAACTGCTGTCTGCGGCGTCTGAGGGCTTGTCCTCGGATACGACTGCGTCCGGATCATTCTTTGCAGCGGCAACTGCCTGCTTTTCTGCATCAGCTTGTGCGTCGGCAATGGCATTGGAGATAGAAGCTCCGGTGGCGGCAGCGGCTTTTGTCTGTTCCAGCTCTGCCACACTCAGATCAGCCAGTGCGCTGGGATCAACGGTCTCGCTGTCAGCTGCTGCATCAGCGATCTCTTCGATCAGCTCCATCTTGCCGGCGGTAATGCCGTAAGAATCTGCGTTTTCTTTGGTCTCCCTGGAGACATTGACGGTGGTGATGGAACAGGTCTCATCCGTGGATGCAGAAAATTCATCTACGGTGGACATGAGGTTGTCTGCCTTGTCTTCTTTGTCGGAATAGACTCCGATGATCATATAATTGGTATTTTCAGAGTCGATATAAGCTTCATCCGTCAGCTGCTCGATGGTGATGGAGAGTGCTGTCTGGATATCTTTGTTCTTCAGGGAGCTGCCGATTGCATCAACGATGGCTTCCCCTTCCTCGTTCATTCCCTCTGCAGAGATGACACGGTCAAATTGATTCAGTGTGTAGGAAATGGAAGGATTGATGTCTAGGCTGACATAGGATACGGGCTGCGCCCAGGTATAAGTGCCGAAGCCGCCACTGGCGGTGATGACTAAGGCGGCAGAAGCAGCGATGACAGCCTGCTTCGGGAAACGAATGGTCTGCGTAGGAATGGAGATCTCTTCTCCGATGGAGTAGTTCTTATTCCGTATTTTCTCAAAGCTGCCGTCCGTGCGAAGGATCACAGCATCGCGACCCGCTAAATCTACGATCACGGCTTTCATCGTTTCCGCCTCCTTTCTATTTTTGTATAAATATGCGATTCGTCTGTATATATATTCGCTTCTATTTAATATATTCCTGCAGCAGCGGGAAATCATTACACAGGATCTCGGTGGCTGCTATTATATATTTACGATGGCGCTCCAGTATTTTTCGGGGTACCTTTGTATTTTCTGTAATATTTTTGATAGGGAAGAGTCCGGTGCTTCGCATTTTCGCCACAAGCGCGGGCTCTTTTGCAAGAAAATGCACTGCCTCGTAGCAGGCTTTTTTCGTTTTTGCGGCCTTGGGTGAACAGCCGGTCAGATCCATAAAGGAGATCTCATAGCCGGCCAGCAGCTCATTTAATGCGAGGATCTCGTCGCGGATGGGATTCTCATCACTGGTGCTGGTGGCACGGACGATGTGCAGCTGATAGGCGCTGGCCTCTCCGTCCTCATCCACGGTTCCCTCAAATACGTAGGGCTCGGTGGACTGCTCCCCTGAAAAACGCGCCTGGGAACGGATATAATCAGTCAGCCGCCGCTCGATCAAAAGCTTTGCGTAGGACTGAAAATTACCTTTGTCAGACTCGTAGGTATCCATTGCGTGGGAAAAGGCAATGAGGGCGATGGACCACTCGTCATCACTTTTTGTAATGTAGCGCTTGGTGAAACGACTGGCACAGCTGATAATAAATTTTTCATTCTGTGTGATAAAAGCACTGCGGCCTTCCTCGGACTGAGCCGCCGCGCGCGCTTTCTCCCCCATATCAGAAAACATTGCTTACTCCTTGTAGCGTAAAACTCAGTCGGAAGCTTGAAGCCCGACTGAGTTAAAAACAGTTCAAGTCGACTATACCATTTTTAAGAAAAAAGTCAATGAAAAAGCACTTTGGGGAAAATGATGTTGTGGGAATTTGCATGGATGTGCTATGCTTAGAGCGAGTTTTGATCATTTACAGAGGTGCATATAAATGAATACACAAAATAAGGAAGCGATCTGTCCGCTGGCGAAAAAATGCGGCGGCTGTCAGCTGCAGGGGATGCCCTACCAGACCCAGCTGAAGAAAAAAAGAGAGCTGGTGGCCGGCTGCCTCCCGGGCGTGAAGGTGGAGCCGGTGCTGGGGATGAGCGATCCCACCCACTATAGAAATAAGGTAAATGCTGCCTTTGGCCGGGACAAAAAAGGCAGAGTGATCAGCGGTGTCTATGCGGCGGGAACCCACAGGATCATTCCGGTAGACCACTGCATGATCGAGGATGAATGTGCAGATGCCATCATCGCTACGATTCGCACGCTGGCACGGGATTTTAAGCTGAGGATCTACGACGAGGATACCGGCTACGGGCTGCTTCGCCATGTCATGGTCCGCAGAGCCCATGCCACCGGCGAGGTCATGGTGGTGCTGGTTCTCTCCTCACCGATTCTTCCTGCCAAAAATCATTTTGTCAAGGCGCTTCGGGCGGCACATCCCAATATCACCACGGTGGTGCTCAATGTCAATGAGCGCCATACCAGCATGGTGCTGGGAGACCGGAACATCGTCCTGTTTGGAAAAGGCTATATCGAGGACCAGCTGTGCGGCAATCGTTACCGGATCTCCCCCGGTTCCTTTTATCAGGTCAATTCCCTGCAGACGAAGCGGCTCTACGAGACAGCGATTGAATATGCCGGCCTCACCGGAAAAGAGACTGTGCTTGATGCTTACTGCGGCATCGGTACCATCGGCATGACCGCGGCAGGAAGGGCCGGACAGGTCATTGGTGTCGAGCTAAACCCCTCGGCCGTGAAGGATGCCATCGTAAATGCCCGTCACAACCAGTGTAAAAATATTACCTTTTATAATGAAGATGCAGGAGATTTTATGCGGCGTCTGGCGGCTGCGCCGCCAAAGGAGCGCATTCAGGTAGATGTGGTATTTATGGATCCGCCCCGTTCCGGCAGCACAAGGCGTTTCCTGGATGCCATCGCTGCCCTTGGACCCAAGCGCGTCATTTATATTTCCTGTGATCCCCATACCCTTGGCAGGGATGTGGAATATCTGAAAAAGAACGGCTACCGGCCGGTCAAATGCCAGCCTGTGGACATGTTCCCGTATGCAGATGATGTAGAAAATGTTGTGAAGCTTGAACGAGTCGTCCAACTGAAGCGATAACTTTACCGGCATCTCATTACGTGCTATAATCGGGATTACGAATAAACGACTTTGGAGAAGGGTGAAGAAATGATACAAAAAGAAAATCAACAGCTGTTCAATCAGGCTGTTTTGGGGATTAAGAAAAATTATGCCACACACGAGCTGCTGCGGGCGGTAGAGGGACGTCGCCTCCCGGGCAGAGATAAGGTCAAGGAACTTATCAAAGAGCTCCGCTGCGTGATGTTTGCAGGATTTTTAGAGCAGGAAGAGGGACTGAGCGACAGTCTCGATGATTATGTGGCATACAAGCTGTCCAGTGCCATCCACAAAATGTGCAAGCTGATCATGACAGCCCTGGAGTGTGCCGATCAGGAAAGCCACACGAAAGAAGAACTGCTGGATCGGGCAGAGACCATCAGCTGTCAGTTCGCGGCCAGAATGCCGCAGCTGCAGGAGCTGCTGCTAAAGGATGTCCAGGCAGGCTTTGACGGTGACCCGGCAGCCAAGAGCAAGGAAGAGATCATCTTCTGCTATCCTGGATTTTTTGCGATTTTTGTCTATCGGATCGCCCATGAGCTGCATGTACAGGGCGTGCCCTACATCCCGCGTATGATGACAGAATATGCCCATTCCGGCACGGGAATCGATATCAATCCCGGCGCCACCATTGGGGAATATTTCTTTATCGATCACGGAACCGGTGTTGTAGTCGGTGAGACCACCGAGATCGGCAATAATGTCAAGCTCTATCAGGGCGTGACCCTGGGAGCCCTTTCCACCCGAAAGGGACAGCTCTTGGCCAATGTCAAGCGTCATCCCACCATCGGCAACAATGTCACGGTATACTCCAACGCCACGATTCTCGGCGGCGAGACCGTGGTGGGAGACAATTCCACCATCGGCGGCGGTGCCTTCATCACGGCCAGTGTTCCCGCCAATACCCGTGTGCAGGTAGGCAATTAGGCAGATCCCCGGATATATCAGCTGGGGGTTTCGGTGTTTTCTTCGGATACCGGAGCCGCTTTCACGGTGACTTTACAGGTACGGCTGACTCCATCCACTTTTACGGTGATGGTGGCCGTACCCTTTTTATATGCATAGATGCGGCCGTTCTCATCCACACCCACAGTGGCGGAGGAGGAGGAGCGCCAGGTCAGGGGACGGTTCGATGAACAGCGTGCACTCAGCACATAGGTATCGTCCGGATAGAGGCTTAGCTTTGTAGGGCTAAGGGAGAGCGTGGGGCGGCGTACCGTCACCTTACATTTGGCAGTGACGCCGTCCACCGTGGCACGGATCGTGGCGGAGCCGCATTTTTTTGCCGTGATGACACCGTCCTCATCCACACTTACGGTGGCGGAGGAAGAGGAGCGCCAGACCACATCATGACCGGTGGACACAGTAGCGCTCAAGGTGGCTTCTGTGCCGTTTTCCATGGAGATGGTGGTTTTACTTAAGGTGACGGTGGTCTTTTCCACTGTGACGCGGCAGGAAGCCTCCGCACCGCTGATTTTTGCAGTGATGGTACAGGTGCCGGATTTTTTTCCGGTGACGACACCATAGGTATTCACGCTGGCGATGGAAGATTTGCTGCTGGAAAAACGCGGCAGCTTGCCGTTGGAGCTGATGGCGATCAGCTGGAACTCTCCGTCAATGGGAATGGATGCCTGATAATCAGAGAGCAGAAGAAAGGCCGGAAGCTGAACACTGGAAGCGCTCACCGGTGTAGGCTGCAAAAAGATCAGCATGCAGGCACAAAAAATGGTAATCAGGGAATAAATGGCAGGCGGGCGGCGCGTGCCGCGGCCTTTGAAAAGAAAGAATAATTTTGATAACATAGAGATCCTCCTTTCAAAAAGGAAGGGGATCTGCCGGATGCCTGCTCTAACCATAACAGCCGGACGCAAAAAAGTAAATTGTGAAAGTCTACGAAGTGAAGGCAACAAATTTTGTGAACCTTTCACATGACTGGTCATTTGAGCGTTTTTTTGGCTGACTGTCTTGTCACCCGGAGAAAAAGGGCATGGACTTTTTGGCGCGATTGTTGTATGCTAAGGGGTAAGAGGTGCATAAGGATCATGCGTGAAATGGAGTTTAAGATGGAGCGTACCGGCCTGGTTCATGAGGGGGAGGTACTGCCCGTGACAGAAGGAAAATTACCGAATTCCTACTACTACACACTGGGCAATTCCTACGCGATGTCTGCAAACTACACGTTCCGTGAACGGCTGAAGAGCCGCGAAGGAACAGTAAAGGAGATCAAGGAGACGCCAAAGGGCTATTTTGTCATGGTAGCGTTTGATGAGCCGACCTGACAGATGTGCGTGAAATTCATGGAAGAATGCAGTTATGGTGAATCAGAATAAAAATACGACGAATCAGATTCTTGCAGACAGCATCAAGGCACTGGTGCTGACCAAGCCCGTGGAGAAGATCACGATCAAGGAGATCACGGACCGGGCAGGAGTCATTCGTCCGACCTTTTACAATCATTTTCAGGATAAATATGAGCTGTTGGAGTGGATCATTCATACGGAGATTTTAGAGCCGGCACAGCCGCTGATTCAGAATGGGCTGACCAATCAGGCGGTGCTTTTGATCTTTGTGAGTTTGCAGAAGGAAAAGGAGTTTTATACCAGACTCAGCCGGATGGACGGAGCCGTTACCTTTGAGGATATGGTAGTCAAGTGTATCAAGGATATGCTGGTGGAGATATTTACCGGGCAGCTGCACAAGCGCAGCGGCCGCTTCCCCTGGATGACCATCGAGATGCTGGCAGAGCATTATGCCAGATCCATGTGCCTGGCGGTGAAGATCTGGATTCGCCAGGGCATGAGTGTGCAGCCCCAGGAGATGGCGGATATGTATGAATATCTGATGAGCCACTCCATGGAGCAGACCTTGCAGGAGTTTTGACCTTAATTATACAAAATCCCTTTTTTGTATAATAAAATTTACCAAAAAGAAAAAATTGTATGTCAGACGCTGACAGCAAAAAACGATTGAATATGGAA
>CAVITM010000046.1:0-13527 GCA_963645455.1 Moraxellaceae bacterium
TAACCAGATTTTTCTTTCTGTGTCCTTTTCATCCTCATGGGATTGCGTTATAATAGATCAAACTACTTTACAGGAGGTTTTTTTATGAATCCTTATAAAATCATTCAGCTTATTATCGGCATTACACTGGCCTGCGCAGGCATCTACTGCGTGCTGTCTCCCGGTGTGACCATCGCCGCACTGGCATGGATCATCGGCCTGTTCATGGTCATTTCGGCCATCAGCCGCATTGGCATCTGGCGGGAACGCCGGGCACTGGGCTTTGGCGAAAACTACGAGCTGGTCTGCGCCATCCTTTCCCTGCTCTTTGGCGCTGCCCTTATCGTCAGCAACTTTTTCCAGGCGCTGGTCAGCACCTTCATCATCTATGTTTTTGCTACATGGATTGCCATGTTGGGCATCTTCCGGCTGATCATCGCTTCCAACCTTCGCCGGCTGGAGGTGGACACCTCCGTCCGCATCAATAACTATCACATGCTGATGATTCTGGGCGTCCTGCTCATTTTAATCGCGCTGCTCATCTTCATCCGCCCCGCCATCGTGGCTGCCATGCTGGGCGTCTTTATCGGCATCTGCCTGCTGCTGTTTGGCGCATATCAGATCGTGTCTGCATTCCGCAGATAATCAACTGACACTATATCATCGCCTGGCGGATGATGGTTTCCGCCTTCTGCGCCTCAGCTTTTGTAAGCTGGGGCGTATTTTTTAGGCGATAATCCATGCACAGACTATCATATTTTACTTTTCCCATGGAATGATAGGGTAGCACTTCTAATTTTTCAACGTTATGAAGCTGCCCCAGAAACTGACCCAGTCCGGTCAACTCTGCCTCATCAAACGTGATGCCCGGCACAACGACATGCCGGATCCACACCGGTTTATGAATCCGGTCCAGATACTGGGCAAATGCCAGAATATTCTGGTTGCTGTGTCCTGTGAGTGCGCGGTGCTCCGCATCAGAAATATGCTTGATATCCAGCAAAATAAGATCCGTCACTGCCATCAGCTCCTCAATCTGAGCCATGGTCGGACGATGGATGGACTGCGGACCTGCGTCAGGGACAGCTTCCGGAAACATAATGCCGGAAGTGTCCAGACAGGTGTGAATCTCCTGTTTTTTTGCCAGTGTAAACAGCTCCGTTAAAAAATCCATCTGCAGCATGGGTTCTCCCCCAGTGGCAGTGATGCCGCCGGTGCGATAAAAGGAACGGTTGCGCTGAAAGCGCCCGATCATCTCCGCAGCGGACAACTGCTGCCCGTCATGGGGATCCCAGGTGTCAGGGTTGTGGCAATAGAGGCACCGCATGGGGCATCCCTGAAAAAATACCACAAACCGGACGCCGGGGCCGTCAACGGTGCCAAATGTCTCCAGAGAATGAATATTTCCCATTTGACCTTCCATATTACATACGCTCGTGGAAGGTCCGGGCAATGACCTCATCCTGCTGCTCTTTGGTCAGCTTGATAAAGTTTACGGCATAGCCGGACACACGGATGGTAAGCTGGGGATACAGCTCGGGGTGCTTCTGGGCATCCAGCAGCGTATCGCGGTTCAATACGTTAACATTCAAGTGATGACCGCCCTGATCAGCATAGCCGTCAAGCAGGGCGATCAGATTGGTCTTCTGGCTGTCTGTGTCCTTGCCCAGGGCATCAGGCACAATCGTAAAGGTATTTGAGATACCATCCTGAGAATCCCGGAAAGGCAGCTTGGCAACAGATGCCAGTGCAGCGACAGCACCATGGGTATCCCGTCCGTGCATGGGGTTTGCGCCGGGAGCGAATGCGACACCTTTTTTACGTCCATCGGGTGTGGCACCGGTATTTTTTCCATAGGAGACATTGGACGTGATGGTAAGGATGGAAGTCGTCTGGATGCCGCCACGGTAGGTGTGATTTCCTTTTACATAGCCGATAAAGGTATGGAGCACCTCTTTTGCAATATCATCCACCCGGTCATCATCATTTCCGTATTTCGGGAAATCGCCTTCGATCTCAAAATCTATTGCCACACCATTTTCGTCACGGATGGGCTTTACCTTGGCATATTTGATGGCAGACAGTGAATCGGCAACGACGGAAAATCCAGCGATACCGGTGGCAAACCATCTGCGCACATTTTTGTCATGCAGGGCCATCTCCAGCTTCTCGTAGCAGTATTTGTCATGCATATAGTGTATGATGTTCAGCGCGTTGACATAAACCCCTGCCAGCCACTTCATCATATCTTTATATTTATCCCATACTTCCTCATAATCCAGATATTCGGATGTGATGGGACGGTATTTCGGGCCGACCTGCTTGCCGCTGATCTCATCTACACCGCCGTTGATGGCGTAGAGCAGGCATTTTGCCAGGTTTGCACGGGCGCCGAAGAACTGCATCTCTTTTCCGATTCGCATAGAGGATACACAGCAGGCAATGCCATAGTCATCGCCGTGGAACACACGCATAATGTCATCGTTCTCATACTGGATCGCAGAATGCTGAATCGAAATCCGGGCACAAAATTTTTTAAAATTTTCCGGCAGCTTGACAGACCATAAAACGGTCATGTTGGGTTCCGGTGCAGCACCAATATTGTTCAGGGTATTCAGGTAGCGGAAGGACATCTTGGTGACCATATGCCGTCCATCCACGCCGATGCCGCCGATGGATTCTGTCACCCAGGTAGGATCTCCGGCAAAGATCGAATTATACTCCGGTGTACGGGCGAATTTGATCATACGCAGCTTCATGACAAACTGGTCGACGATCTCCTGAATCTCTGTTTCCGTAAAGGTGCCCTCGGCCAGGTCACGCTCTGCATAGATATCGAGGAAGGTGGAGGTACGTCCCAGGGACATGGCCGCACCGTTCTGCTCTTTGACGGCAGCCAGATATGAAAAATATACCGCCTGTGTTGCCTCAAGGACGTTGTTCGCAGGCTTTGAAATATCGCAGCCGTAGATCTCTGCCAGTTTTTTCAGCATTTCCAGTGCCCGAATCTGCTCGGATAACTCCTCCCGCTCCCGGATTACATCGGAATACATGATGGTTCTGGTGGTATTCAGCTGCTCTTTTTTATCCTCAATCAGACGGTCTACACCGTAGAGTGCAGGACGGCGGTAATCGCCGATGATCCGTCCGCGACCATAGGCATCAGGCAGTCCGGTGATGATATGTGCACTTCTGCAGGCGCGCATCTCCGGTGTATATGCATCAAAAACGCCGGCATTGTGGGTTTTGCGGTGTGTGGTAAAATACTCTACCACCTCGGGATCTACCTTGTAGCCGTTATCCTCGCATGCCTTGATGGCCATACGGATGCCGCCGTAGGGCTGCAGGGCGCGCTTGAAGGGTTTATCTGTCTGGAAGCCGACGATTTTTTCTTTGCTTTTATCAAGATATCCGGGGCCGTGGGAGGTGATGGTTGAGATGATCTTTGTGTCCATATCCAGGACTCCTCCTGCCTCCCGCTCCTGCTTTGAAAGCTCTAACACCTGATTCCACAGGTCGGTGGTGTCCTGTGTGGGTCCCTCCAGGAAGGAATCATCCCCATCGTAGGGGTGATAATTTTTCTGGATGAAATCCCTGACGTTTACTTCTGTTTCCCATGCTCCGCTCCGGAAGCTTCTCCATGCTGTCTGCATTTTTTCTCCTTTCGTCACATACGTGTGACCCGGTTGTCAAGAGTCACGTACCGGCTTTTTTCCGAAAAAAAACCGACCGACTGGACTCTTCGCCCAGACGGTCGGCATGCTATCGTTATACTTCACGTGGTAAACCCCACATCATTCCGTCAGTCATATAACGAAAGAATTATAGCATGAACAGGTTTCATTTTTCAAGGGTATTTACATAGAAAAATAAAACCATTTTCATTCAAGGTTACTATTCACAGCTTTTTCTCAAATATTGCAAAAAAGCCTCACAGCCTTCATCCACATCGGCATAGGTCGCATCAAAATCTCCGGTATACCACGGATCGGCAATATCTCTGCCCGATCCTGCAAAGCTGAGGAGCTTGTAGATCTTTCCCTCCGGATCGTTCCCGAGCATCCGGTTGAGGTTTCGTATATTTGCAGTATCCATACCGATAATGTAATCAAACCTGTCATAATCCGCCAAGGTAATCTGCTTTGCCCGATGCGGCACCAGCGGAATCCCTACCTCCCGCAGCTTGTTTACCGTACCTCTGTGGGGCGGATTGCCGATCTCCTCCCTGCTCGTTGCAAAGCTGTCGATGACAAACTGATCCCCCAGGCCCAACGCATTGACCTTATAGGTAAACACACTCTCACTTAATGTCGATCTGCAAATATTGCCGTGGCAGCAAAAAGCTACTCGTATCATGATTTCCTCCTGAACTACCATTTGTTTTTCAGCACATCGCCCTTTAAACACAAATTGCCTTTAACATCCTTTTTCAAAGGTGTCAGACATTTTTTCTTAAGCAAATAAGAAATATTTTGCCGTGTGCAGGAAAGCGCTTCACACATCTGGGTCGTGTCCCAGAGATTCCGCTTCACGAAAGCCTCAAAATCCTTTTTGTTTATAGGAATCTCCATCGTGGTTTCATATAAGATTTTTGCAGGAACGTCAATGGAATCATTGAATGTCAGGCAATAACCGCCTGTTCCCACCATACCGGATGCAAAAAGGCTCTGATTTTTCATCACCTTATCCATTCCCTCTACATCCTTCAGCTGTTCCAGAGAGATTTTCTTTACGGTATCATCCGCTCTTTCACCCACAGATAGCTTTCCTGCCGCGGCATGGTATAAATGCCCCGCCGTACAAAACTGCTAAACAAAAGAAGCGCAGTCCACTCATCCAGATAATCCTGCAGCTCAATGATATATGTCCGCTCTTTTTCAAAATACTGTAAGATGCCAACAGGCAGGTCGCTTTCTCCATCCCATATTTCATAGATTCGCATAGATCTGGTTTTCATCCTCATGCCACATTTTTATTTTACGTGCGTCAAACATTTCTTTATTCGCATTATAACATTTTATTTTCATAATCTTGCAATTCATGAAAAATACTATCCACATAAACACTATCGTTTTCAATTCGATAAAGCATAAAATATCGATGCGATAAAAAATTAATTCTTCGATATCCTAACGCTTTTAGTTTTGGATTATCACAAAGTTTCAGACTTCCAGCAACATTTGACAGACTTGTTTTTGTTGCTTCGAAATCATTTAATAAATTTCTTGCAGCCTGCTCACTTTTCTTTTCAAACAAAAGATATGCGATGAATCTATCAAGATCCTCCTCCGCATCCCTCATCAAAACAATCTTATAATCCATACTTCAACCTCATATCAGAAACCACAAGATCTGCATCTCTGAACATGCCCTGTTCTCTGGACTTTTCCAATTTTGCAAGCATTTCTGTCTCCGTCATAGGTGCATATGGATTTGATTCTGTCTGCCTTTTTATTTCAAAGGGAAATCCATTTGTCGCAACCGCCTGAGTTAAAAACATTCTGATTGCGGTTGTTGTATCTGTTCCTAAATCCTTAAATAATGCATCTGATTTACTCTTTAACTCATCCTCTACTCTGACCTGAATTGTACTAGCCATGTTCAGCACCTCACTTCCATCTATTTTCTTCATTTTAATGCTAAATCATTTCTATTTCAATGCATTTGTATTGTTATTGCAAAAATGAGGCTCGTATCCTCACTGATTCGGATCCCGTTTTTTATTGGGGATAGCGAAATCAGGGTGCTCGCCGAGCCAGGTGGTCTGAGGCATGCAGCTAAGCATCCACACATCCTCTTCGGACAGCGCGAAGTCAAAGATCTCCATGTTTGCCTTCATGTGCTCGTAGCTGGATGCCTTGGGGATCGGCAGGATGCCTTTTTGCAGGAGAAAACGCAGGCAGATCTGAGCAAGGGAACGGTCATATTTTTTCGCCAGGCGGCCAAGGATGGCATTGCCTGCCAGGGCGTTTTCGCGGCCTCTGCCCAGGGGACTCCAGGCCATGGGAACGATATCATTTTCCTTGCAAAAAGCGACTGCTGCCTCCTGGGAGTAGCCGGGATGCAGCTCCAGCTGATCCACCACCGGCTTGATCCGGCAATGTTCTAACAGGTTGTCCAGATGATGGGGCAGAAAATTGCTGCAGCCGATGGCACGTACCTTGCCCTCATCCACCAGCTCCTCCAGGGCACGCCAGGTCTCCAGATCCAGCTTCTTCCAATCCTCATCCTCTGCTCCTGTCTGGCGCGGCCAGTGGATCAGATACAGATCAACATAGTCCATCTGCAGACGCTGGAGCGACTCTGAGAAAGCCCGTCTGGCATTGTCATAGCCCAACTCATCGATCCACATCTTCGTCTCAATCATAAAATCCTCTCTCGGCAGTCCGCTCTCTTTGACCGCTGTGCCCAGCGCACGTTCCGTCCCGTACAGGGATGCGGTATCAAGAAACCGGTACCCTGCGCGGATTGCATCCAGGATCACGGTCTTTCCATTGTCATTGACGGTCTTACAGGTTCCAAAGCCAAGGCAGGGCAGCTGCATGCCGTTGTTTAATGTATAGCAGTCTCGTATAGAGTTCATATTAGACACCTCCGTATTTTTTCTCTATTTTACCAAAACGGTCCCACGATGGCAAACTCTGCCGATTCTTCTGACGACTCAGAGGAAGCAGGAAACGAAGAAGAAACCACATTCTGGATGTCCAGCCAGTTGGGCACAACCTTTGATGTACAATAAAAAAAAGTTTCCTGTATAGCAAAAAATCCCCGAAACATCAGTGTTTCGGGGATTTTTTATAAACGTTTTTAATTAGCAAACGCCCTGTGCCAGCATTGCATCTACAACCTTCTCAAATCCGGCGATATTGGCACCTGCCACATAGTCGCCCTCTACGTTGTAACGCTTTGCAGCATCGCTGATGTTCGCGTAGATGGTCTCCATGATGCCCTTGAGCTTGCCGTCTACTTCCTCGAAGCTCCAGCTGAGACGCTCAGAGTTCTGGCTCATCTCAAGTGCGGATGTAGCTACACCACCTGCATTGGCAGCCTTGCCGCCGACGAAGAGTACGCCGTTCTCCTGGAAGTACTTGGTAGCGTCTAAGGTAGTAGGCATATTTGCACCCTCGGTTACAGAGATTACACCGTTTGCTACCAGCATCTTAGCATCCTCGAGATCCAGCTCGTTCTGTGTTGCACAGGGAAGTGCAAGATCTACCTTGTACTGCCATACACCGTGCTCGCCGTTCTTCTTCTCATGATACTCTGCAGAAGGACGCTTTGCTGCATACTCGGTCAGGCGGGCTCTATGAACCTCCTTAACCTCCTTGAGCAGTTCTACATCGATTCCTTCGGGATCATAGATCCAGCCGGTGGAATCAGAGCAGGTTACAGGCTTTGCACCAAGCTGCTGTGCCTTCTCGATGGCGTAGATTGCTACGTTTCCGGATCCGGATACAGCACAGGTCTTGCCTGCGATGTCGATGTTGTGATCCTTTAACAGTGCATTGGTCAGATATAACAGACCATAACCGGTAGCCTGTGTACGAGCCAGTGAACCACCGTAGGTCAGTCCCTTACCGGTGAGCACGCCCTCGAACATGCCGCGGATTCTCTTGTACTGTCCAAACATAAAGCCGATCTCACGTGCGCCGGTTCCGATATCTCCGGCAGGTACGTCGATATCTGCGCCGATGTACTTGGAGAGCTCTGTCATAAAGCTCTGGCAGAAAGCCATGATCTCACGGTCTGATTTGCCCTTGGGGTCAAAATCGGAACCACCCTTGCCGCCGCCGATGGGCAATGTGGTCAGAGAGTTCTTGAAGATCTGCTCAAAGCCTAAGAATTTGATGATACCAAGATTTACGGAAGGATGAAGTCTTAAGCCTCCCTTGTAGGGTCCAATTGCGTTGTTGAACTGTACACGGAAACCTCTGTTTACCTGTACCTGTCCATTGTCATCTACCCACGGTACGCGGAACATGATCTGACGATCCGGCTCAGTGATACGCTCTAAGATCGCATTCTTTCTATAGAGCTCCTCATTTGCATCGATTACCGGACGCAGAGAGTCGAGAACCTCTGTCACTGCCTGCAAAAACTCAGGCTGATCTGCGTTTTTTGCTTTTACTTTCTCAAGTACTTCATCAACGTAACTCATGATTATCCTTATCTCCTTTTCTTTTTATGCTTGCATACGGCTTTTTTCCAAAGCCCAGCTTCCGCCTTATCATAGTACATAGAAAAGAAAATCGCAACAAAATTTATCGAATCGGGCAAAAAAACTAATAAAATTAACCTTCAATCACGCCTGCCAGATCTCCTTCGGCATCTCAAAGCTTACGCAGCCCATATAGGCCGGAGCCACATCTCCTTCATTAAAACAGATCACCAGCCTTCCTTCATCTGTGATATAAAAGCTCTGATCTGCGGTAATCTCCGTGAAGTTCCACTCCTCCACATCCGGATCATCCAGCCAGTAGATCACGCCATCATCTGCATCCATCTGCTCCCTCATCTGCCGCTTGATCTCATCGCTGATGGTCTGGATATAACTGTCATCCGTAAACAGATCTGCCAGCGTCACGATCTCTCCGGTGTTCTTATCGATGGTATAGTAGTAATCCTGCTCATAACCGCTGGCCTGTACCTCCAGGCTCCACACCTTCAGTGAAAAATACTGGTCCGTATTCGTCACCACCTCGTGACCGACGGTCACTTCGTCTGCGCTCTGGGTATCCGGATCATCCTTCAGCCGCTGCTCAAAGGCTGCGATAATCTGATCTGTCATCTCCTCCACAGATGCATTTACCTGATCGGCAGACTGCTGCAGCTGCCCGGAAAGAGCTGAGTCCTCGCCATCTTTTGTCTCGACTTCTACCTGCGGTACGGATACATCCGCCTTGTGATTGCCCTCTTCTGCCTGATAATCCCGCCATACCACCGCCTTTACGATGGTCTGCAGCACAGGAACCTTCTCCCAGGCGTAAGCAACAGAGGAGCTTAAGTTTGGCGGCAAAATAACCATCGCCGCTGCTGCCGCAATCGCGCCTGCCCAAATCCGTACCATCGGGCGCTTTTTCTTTTTCTGTTTTGACTGAATCGGTACGATCTTCGCACTGTCTGGATTCTCTGCCTCCTTGATCCACTGCTCATCAATGGAACCGATGGCTTCAAATATCTGCTCTGCCTTCATGCACATACCTCCTCTCTGGTCAGGATCTCCTGCAGCTTTTTACGGGTGCGAAACATAGTTGTCTTGACCTTGCTCTCGCTGCAGCCTAAAAGCTTCGCCACCTCAGCCACGGAGTCCATATAAAAGTATCTTCTCACAAACATGATGCGCTCTTCCTTTGGAAGCCCGCTGACAAAATCGTTGATCAGCTTGGTCAGGCATGTCTGTTCATAGACCTTTTCCGGTGTTTCATCTGAAGGGAGGCATTCCTGCAGCTCATCAATGCAGACCGCCACGCGGTCTCCCTCACGCTTTTTCTGATGAATCTTCCTGTAGCGATTCAAGGAAAGATTGCGCGTGATCTTCGCCAGATATGCACCCAGATGATGCGGAATCGTGGGCGGAATCGTCCGCCACGCCTGAAACCACGTATCATTCACACATTCTGCGGCATCCCCCTCATCCTGCAGAATACGGTAAGCGATCGTATGGCAATAGGCACCATAGGTTTCCTGTGATTTTCGCACTGCTTCCTCATCCCTCGCCAGGTATAGATCCAGTATTTCCTGCTCTGACATAGCTTTGCGTCCCTTCTATCATATTTTATGCACATGCGCAAAAAGGATGGAGCGTATTTCGTCTCCATCCTAAATGACACCATATCTTTCGATTGGTTACGTTTTTCTTTTTATTCTGCGATCTGCACCTGCCGCTTGATCAGTGCAAAGGCGCCGGAAAGTGCAAAAATCGTCGCGATCTGGACGACGCAGGTGACGAGGGACTGCAGCAGTCTCGTGGACAACAGCGCCACAAAGCTGGTCTCCGTCATGATGGCGAGCCACAGCGTATTGAGCCCCAGGCTGCAGATGAGCTGGCTGACCAACACCGCCCCTACAATGCGGACAGGTGTAACCTTGCTGTGTAAAAACAATCCGTAGATCAGTCCAAATATAGCCGCCGTCAGTGTAAATCCCGGAAAATAAGCTCCGCTGGGGAATACGATGGCACCGACAAAATCAGAAATACCTGCCGCGGCAGCTGCCGGAATGGGTCCTAGTACAATGGCTGCGATCACGCGGGCCACAAAGGCAAAGCCGATGCGGGTGATGGGCGTCGTGATAGATAAAAAACGGGTCAGTATCACATCCATAGCGATAAGCAGACCCATGATCACGAGCCTTTGGATATAGCGGTGCGACTGATTGCTGTTCATATGCTGTTCCCTCCTCTTTTGGCGGAACAGGGCTCCTGATTCTGTTTAAGCATAAAAAAATCTGTAACGGAAGCGTTACAGATCACCTATGTTATCATGCTGACAGCGGATGCGATGCCACACCGCAAGCAAATCTGCTCTTCGCCCAAAGGCAACTCCCATCCTTTGGTACTTAACGCGTGACACCTACTCTGTTCACATTGTTAAATTGAAAGTCGATGCGACAGGATTTGAACCTGCGACCCCTACGTCCCTAACGTAGTGCTCTACCAAGCTGAGCCACGCATCGTTGATAAACAAACAAATATATGAAAAGTCGATGCGACAGGATTTGAACCTGCGACCTCTGCGTCCCGAACGCAGCGCTCTACCAAGCTGAGCCACGCATCGAAATCAGAATCCATAAGTCCAAAAAATCCTGACATCTTCGCTGCTGTGCATTTCGTAGCACCACAGCGAAGATTATCATAACACGGATTTTTCATTTTGTCTAGTTTTTTTTGTATTTTTTACAGAATCATCTGTACACAGCCATAGATACCGGCATCATTTCCCAGCTGAGCGATCTGGAATTCCACGTCTCTGCAGGCATGGAAGGCATGACGCACATAATATTTCTTCACTACATCCAGGATAATCGTTCCTGCCTTTGATACACCGCCGCCGATGACGAAGGTCTGCGGATCTACGACTCCTGCAATCTCTGCCAGGCCTCTGCCCAGAATCTCGCCGAACTCCTCCACGATCTCCATTGCCAGTGCATCTCCTGCTTTTGCGGCATCAAAAGTATCCTTGGCACTCTGCTCAGGCAATGAACGTAAGCTGCTGGGACGATCTGATGCGGCCAGCGCGCGCTTTGTCAATGATACGATGCCTGTAGCTGATGCATACATCTCCAGGCAGTCAGACTTGCCGCAGCCGCAGCGCAACTGCTCATCATCACGCACCGGAATATGTCCGATCTCTCCGCCTGCGCCATGGGCGCCTGCCACGATCTGTCCATTCACAATGACTCCGCCGCCAACACCGGTACCAAGTGTCACCATGACCATGTTTTTTGTGCCTTTTCCGGCACCCTGCCACATCTCACCAAGAGCAGCTACATTTGCGTCGTTTCCTGCCTTGACCATCAAGCCTGTCAGCTCGGATAATTTTTCTTCTACATTGAAAACACCCCAGCCCAGGTTCACACATTTGCATACGACACCGTCCGGTGTCACAGGTCCGGGTACATCCACACCAACGCCTTGTACATCAGATGGATCGATCGATTTTTCTGCAAGCTTTGCCTTGATCGCTGCTGCCACATCCGGCAGAATCTGTGCGCCATTGTCCTCTGTTCGCGTCGGGATCTCCCACTTTTCTATCAGCGTTCCGTCTGTGCGAAACAGTCCCATCTTTACAGTCGTTCCTCCGATGTCCACTCCAAATCCATAGGTCTTCATCTTTTTTCTTCCTTTCTGTATATCAATCGATCGTAGTCACTTCGCTGTCATCACCTGAATCTGCAGAATCATCGGGCTGCTGCGTCGAATCTGTACCATCCGTACTATCATCCGGGATGTCTGTGGAATCTGTACTATCTGTGTCATCCACCTCACCCGTGATATCCACCGGATCCTCCGGCGTATCCGAAGTGTCGGGTTCTTCCACCTGGCCTGGAACATCGATTGATTTGTCTGTCTCGTCGGAATCTTCGGATTCATCCGTCTCCTCCTCCGGCTCAACGACACTCACACTGTCATTATAGCTGACATAGGGCAAAAAATCCAGCGGTTCCTTTCCCTCGTGAATTTTTTTCATGAAATCCTGCCAGATATGACCCGGGTAGGTAGCGCCTGATAAACCGCTCATTTCCTGGGGTGTATCATATCCGACCCAGATCGATGTCGTATAATATCTGGTATAACCGCAGAACCATCCGTCCTTGTGATCATTGGTGGTTCCGGTCTTGCCGGCAGAAGGCATATCTCCCAGATCCAGCCCCTTTGCCGTGCCCCGGGTCATGACACCGGTCAGTATGTCGGTCATCATGCGGGCAGCATTCTGCTCATAGACAGTCTTGCCTTCGTCATCTGACTGATACAGCACCTTTCCGGTGGAATCCTCAATGGATTCAATACAGGTCGGCACCCGGTAGACACCGTCATTTTCAAGCGTCGCATAGCCGCTGGCCATCTCTACGGCTGACATGCCGTAAGTAAAGCCGCCAAGCGCCGCGGCAGGCACTTCATCCCGGGCATCCAGCTTGGAAAAATTCATATTTTTCAAATATTCCAGCCCAACCTTCGGTGTCAGCTCCTCCAAAAGGCTCCAGGCAACCGTGTTTTTCGACTGTTCCACCGCACTTCGCAGGGTAATATCCCCGGAATACACACCGTTGGAATTGGAGGGTCCGTCCTCTGTCTTTACGTCCTTTACAATCGAATCAGGCGTATAGCCCCGCTCCAGCTGCGGCGTGTAGACGATAAGGGGTTTGATGGAGCTGCCGGGCTGCCGAAAGCTCTGATATGCGCGGTTTAGCGTATAGCCTGAGAGATCCTGGCTCCTGCCGCCCACGATGGCCAGCACATGTCCGGTCTCATTGTCAATACATACGCCGGAGGCCTGCAGCTTGTAAATGCCGTCATCCGTAGTATCCGTAAATTCTGCAACGCCCTCATCAATGGAGGCCTGCAGCTCCTCCTGGGCATCCAGATCGATGGACGTGTGAATCCGGTAGCCGCCGGTATAGAGGGACTTCTGGCAATCCTCGTATAGCTCGTCATAGGCCTCCTCATAGGCCTCCTGCTCCTGGGTGCTGTCAAATTCATATTGGAATGTAAATCCGCTGCATTCCATTAAAGCCCGCGTCGCACAGTAGTAGGTATAGGTCTCCACATAATCATTTTTTTCATATTTCGGACGATTTAGCGTAAGCTCCTGGCCAGATTCCTCCTCGTAGGTGTCCTCTGAGATCTTGCCGTCCTCATACATCTGTTTTAAAATGCGGTTGCGCCTTGCAATGGCATTGTCCGGATGCTCCACCGGATCGTAGATCGTCGGATTGTTGGGAATGCCGCACAGCAGTGCCTGATCCGCCAGGGAAAGGTCTTCCACTCCTGTATTGAAATAGCCCCGTGCCGCTGCCTCTATGCCGTAATAACCGTTTGCAAAATAGATA
>CAVITM010000047.1:0-13399 GCA_963645455.1 Moraxellaceae bacterium
GCTGTATCTGGAGCTTAACCAATAAGGCAGAGACCTCATCCCTGATCAAATCCGATTGCACGAAGACCAGTGGATGGAAGCAGTCACAGCTTACCGACGCCGGAAAATGGTTTGTAAAGATGATGAAAAAACATAAATAAAAAAATTATAAAAAAATTCTAAAAAAAGCTTGACTTTGAGTTTGGCATGAGGTATATTATTACCTGTGCTTGAGAGACAGCACAAAACAAAACCAAAGCAATCAAGCTTGCGATAGTGGCGTAGTTGGTAACGCGCGACCTTGCCAAGGTCGAGACCGCGGGTTCGAGCCCCGTCTATCGCTCTATGAAGAATCCTCGGGAACGCTTAATGGAAGCGGGTTCGGGGGTTTTTTATTGCCTGGATACAGTCAAATAAAAGCGGCGACTTGAATTTGTTTCAAGCCGCCGCTTTGTATCGCGAGATCGTTTTATTTGAGAAGTGTCTTCAGATCCTCCTCCGGTGTGGTGATGGGCGCAATGCCAAAGTTCTCTACCAGATAATTCAGCACATTGGGTGAGATGAAGGCCGGCAGTGTGGGGCCGAGGCGGATATTCTTGATCCCTAAGTGCAGCAGTGTCAGCAGGATGCACACAGCCTTCTGCTCATACCAGGAGAGCACCATAGACAGCGGGAGATCATTCACACCACAGTCAAAGGCTCCGGCAAGGGCCACAGCGATCTGGATGGCACTGTAAGCGTCGTTGCACTGTCCTACATCCATCAAACGGGGCAGACCACCGATGGTGCCCAGGTCAAGGTCGTTGAAACGGTATTTGCCGCAGGCAAGGGTCAGAACCACAGTATCAGCAGGTGTCTGTTTTACAAACTCTGTGTAGTAGTTGCGGCCGGGGCGTGCACCATCGCAGCCGGCAACCAGGAAGAAGTGCTTGATCGCACCGGATTTGACAGCTTCGATAACTTGATCTGCCACGCCCAGCACTGTGCCGCGGGCAAAGCCGGTCATGACTGTGCTGCCGCCGTTAATGCCGGTGAAAGGCGTATCCTCGGCGTAACCGCCCAGCTCTAAAGCTTTCTCGATCACCGGGGTGAAGTTCTTGTCCTCCCCGATGTGGGTCATTTCAGGGTAAGATACCACTGCCGTGGTGAATACCCGGTCAGCATAGCTTGCCTTGGGCGGCATCAGGCAGTTGGTGGTAAACAGCACCGGTGCGGGAAGCTCTGCGAATTCCTTCTGCTGATTCTGCCATGCTGTACCGAAATTGCCCTTGAGGTGGGAATATTTTTTCAACTCAGGATAGCCGTGGGCAGGGAGCATTTCTCCATGGGTGTAGATGTTGATTCCTTTGCCCTCGGTCTGCTCCAGCAAAAGCTTCAGGTCGTGGAGATCGTGACCGGAGATGACGATGAAGGGTCCTTTTTCCACAGTCAGGGGAACGGTCACAGGCGTGGGCGTTCCATAGCTCTCGGTGTTGGCCTTGTCCAGAAGTGCCATGCATGTCAGGTTCTTCTCACCGACTTCCATCACGATGGGCAGCAGCTCATCCATGCCCCAATCTTCGCCAATGGAAAAGAGTGCCTTGGCAAAAAAGCGATTTACTTCCTCATCGGTATAGCCTAATACCATGGCGTGATGGGCATAAGCTGCCATACCGCGTATACCGAAAAGGATGAGGGATTTGAGACTGCGGATGTCCTCCTGGGCATTCCATACATCTTCCATATCGTAATCATCCGTGCGTCCGCATGTAGAAGCACAAGCGGAGCAATCGGGAACAAGACGGGTCTTTTCTGCGTGAACCTGATCGATCAGCCCACGGATGGTCTTTTCGTTAAAATTCACATTTGTAATGGTGGTAAACAGTCCTTCGATGATCAGGCGCCAGGTGCCATCATTTACATCCGGAGCATTGCTGACTGCACGGGACAGACCAACCAGCGCGCCGGTCAGTTGGTCCTGGAGCTTTGCCACATCGGCGGTCTTGCCGCAGACACCTGCTTTTCCGGTGCATCCGGTGCAGCCTGCAGTCTGTTCACACTGAAAACAAAACATTTTCTGATCCATCTAAAAATCCTCACTTTCTTTGATGAAATATATTTCCTGCCTCTGTTACTCTAAGATTCTGCCATCCGTTGAGATTGTCACAACCTGCCACGGGATGAATTTTCCGCTGTTTTGCAAAGCGGTTTTCGCTGCATGCTCCAGTCCGCCGCAGCAGGGAACCTCCATGCGCACGATGGTTACACTGGTGATATTGTTGTCTCGAATGATCTCGGTGAGTTTCTCGGAATAGTCCACATTGTCCAGCTTGGGGCAGCCCACCAAAGTGATATGTCCCTTGATGAACTTTTCGTGGAAAGCAGCGTAGGCGTAAGCCGTGCAGTCGGCAGCGATCAAAAGCTTGGAACCGTCGAAATAAGGGGCGTTCACAGGAACCAGCTTAATCTGTACCGGCCACTGGGAAAGACGGCTCTGCATCTTTTTCTGCTTGTTGGCCAGTACGGCCTGCTCATCGTAGGCAGCAGCCTCCCGCTCCACAAATGAAATGGCACTGGTAGGACAAGCGGGCAGGCAGTCGCCCAAGCCGTCGCAGTAGTCATCCCGCATCAGCTTTGCCTTGCCGTCTACCATGGCAATGGCGCCCTCGTGGCAAGCAGCAGCACAGGCACCGCATCCGTTGCATTTATTCTGATCGATCTCGATGATTCTTCGTTTCATGTCAATACCTCCTTGCTTTGATGATTGAATTATAGTACAATCAAATCAACAAGTCGGTTGAATTTTCAACGAAAGAGGATTTTTATGAAAGATTTTTCATCGGTACTTCGGTCTGCACCGTTTTTTTCCGGCATTTCCGGGGAGGAGCTGACCGCAATGCTCTCCTGCCTCAAAGCCGAAAAAAAAGACTTCCCGAAGGAAGCCTTTGTACTGCGGAACGGCGATACGGCTGACGCGATTGGTCTTGTGCTGGAAGGAACGGTTCTGATCGTGCAGGAGGATATTTGGGGAAACCGGAATATATTATCCAAAGCGGGGCCGGGACAGACCTTTGCTGTCGCATATGCCTGTGCGCCCGGTTCCAGACTGAATGCAAGTGTCATAGCGGAGACCCCTGTCACTGTTATGTTTTTGAATGTAAATCGAATCCTGAATGTGTGTCCCTCTGCCTGTTCACACCACAGCCGGATCATTCGCAATCTTCTGGGGGAGCTTGCGGAGAAAAATCTGCGGTTTAGTGAAAAACTTACCCATGTGGGACAGCGTTCGACGCGTTCAAAGATTATGTCCTACCTCTCTGCAGAAGCGCAGCGGCTGGGAGCTTATGAATTTGATATTCCTTTTTCCAGGCAGCAGTTTGCGGATTATCTTGGCGTTGAGCGCAGCGGACTGTCGTTAGAGCTTGGAAAAATGAAAAAGGACGGTCTCCTGGAGTATCACAAGAACCACTTCGCCCTACATATCTAAGGGCTAAAAGGATTTTTGCCGAAACAGATAATAGACATCGCTGCCTTTTCTCAGATAGCACCAGCTATAGCCGGTGCGCACATTGGCAGAATAGACATCTACGGTATCAGGAATCTGTACAGATGCATCAGAAGAGCCCTTTAAAAGCCTGGAATCATCAAATGCAAAGGAAATCCCATTGTCACAATAGAAGGAGTAGTGGGTCTGGCCGTCTTTTTTTTCGCTGGTAAAGGAGTCTGTATCGATGGAAAAGCTGGCGGCCAGGGTCTGGGACAGCACCTGGGTGCCGTGAGCTGCAGCAATCACATACAGACCGGCAGCGATGAGATAACCGCCCAGAGTCACACAGAGGATGGGCATGAGCCGGATCGTATGGGTCTGTTTCATGTGATGCAGCAGATATAGATTGATGATCAGTGTAACAGCAGCAAGTATGAAAAACCAGGAGAAAATATACATATAGCAAATGCTCCTCGGGAATGTTTTTATAGATAGCAGCCAGAATCGTCGGCTTTGACTGCTATTTATTATCATAGCGGATTGTTTTGCATGCTGTCAACAAATGATTTTGCGAGTTTTTTTCCTGCTTGTGGGAGCATTTGGTTTGGGGTATACTAATAGGAAAACTGCCACGGGGCAGTGACGAATTTTGAAGAAGGATGGATGATTGCGATGAAACATCAGCTGACACAACAGGACATACAGAAGATGGAAGAGGAGATCGAGTACCGCAAGCTTGTGGTGCGAAAGGAAGCACTGGAGGATGTCAAGACCGCGCGGGCTCAGGGGGATCTCAGTGAGAATTTTGAATACAAGGCAGCAAAGCAGTACAAAAATCAGAATGAGAGCCGGATCCGATATCTGGAGCGCATGATCAAGGGTGCGGACGTCATCGATGATACCTCGGCAGAGGATGAGGTGGGGCTGCACAATACAGTCACGGTTTATATCGAAGAGGATGACGAGGAGGAGACCTATCGGATCGTCACCACGGCCCGGGGCAATTCCCTCAAGGGCATGATCAGCATTGAATCTCCCCTGGGCAAGGCTCTGCTTGGCCACAAGGTGGGAGACCGGGTGCATATCGTGGTCAATGCGGATTATGGCTATGATGTGATTGTGCGCAAAATCGAAAACACCCCGGAGGATGAATCCGAGGTGCTGCGCAAGTTCTAAAAAAAGGCCGTCGGAGGTGTGTTGGATTCCGGCGGCTTTTTCGTTAAGACTGAGGCGAGAGATACCCGTCGGCATCGATGGTGATGCCCGTGGAGATCTGCTGGATATACTGATAGATATCTGTTTCCTGCTGGCCCTCACACAGATAGGTATAAGCGCCTGTGGCAGATGCGGCCAGCAGCTGGATCACCGGCTCCTGACCCTTTTCTATGGTCACCTTTACCATGGCGGTCTGGGGGATCTCCTGGTTGAAAATAAAATTGCCCAGGCTGTAGCAGATGGGCTTACCATTATAATAGGAAATACCCTGCAGCACATGGGGATGTGCGCCGATGATCAGATCAGCCCCTGCATCGATATACTGCTTGGCCAGCTGGGTCTGGTATTCCTGGGGATAAGCATCCCGCTCAATGCCCCAATGCACCAGAACTGTGAGATAATCACATTTGTCCCGGGCTTCCTGGATGGCTGCCACCAGCTGGGTGGGATCATAGGTCGTAAATACGCCGGGTGAGGAGTTGTTCACGTCCCACGATACCACAGGAATCACACGGGAGGCGGCTAAAAAGCCAAAGGTCTGGCCACCAATCTCTTTTGTGATGAGTGCACTGGCACGGCTTAGATCCTCGCCTGCTCCCATGTAGTCGATGCCGGCGGCATCTAACGTATCAAAAGTATCCAGCAGCGCATCTGAACCATAGTCCAGCACATGATTGTTGGCAAGCCCTGCGATATCCACTCCCATATCTGTAAGAACACTCACGTAGGACGGATTCACCCGAAAAGTAAACTGCTTGTCCGGGGCCTGTGTGCCGCGGGTGCTGAAAGGAAATTCATTGTTGATGATGGTCAGGTCTGCCTGGGTGAGCTGGTTAAGCACATCCGGGGATACGACGCCGGAGATGCCGGAGCTGTTGTAGTTGCTCAGTACATAATCGCTCAGCAGCACGTCTCCGGTAAATACGAGAGTGACGGGCTCACTGGTATCTTCGGTTTCTGTGGCTTCCGGTTCCTCAGACGGTGTTTCGTCGGATGCTTCCGGTGAGTCGGTTGCTGAGTCATCTGCCGAATCGGTGGACTCCTCCGGGGGAACGGATACGATGTCTGTCTCATCGGCCTCTGCGGTCTGTGTTTCGCCTGCGGCATTTTTTTGTATGCGGCTGATCCCAAGCAGCACCAGCAAGATCAGCAGCAGAATCGGAAGTGTGATGCGTAAGGTGCGCTGAAGTGTCCGAAGGCTTGATCGCCGCCGTCTACGAGTTCTTTTTTGAGCCATGGTTTGTATGGAATCCTTTCATAGAATAATGTAACCATAGCATATTTCCTGCAAAAATAGTAGTTGAAATGCAAAAACAAGTATGATATACTTTTAGAAGTTTGTGAGTGCGTCACTCAAATAGGAGGTGTGATCGTGGCAGTTTTAAAGACAATCTTAACAATCGTGTTAGTTCTTATATGTATTGTATTGACAGTTATCATTCTGATGCAGGAAGGCAAGTCTGCAGGACTTGGAGCACTGACCGGAACGACGGATTCCTACTGGAGCAAGAACAAGGGTCGTTCCATGGAAGGCGTGCTGGTGAAGGTTACGAGAGTGCTGGTTATTTTATTTATCGTGATTTCCTGCGTGCTGAACATCGGAAGTCTTGCATAGGATGTAGAATTTTCGGAGCTGTCATTTTTTGACAGCTCTTTTTAGTTTGCTGAAAGGAATTTTATGAATCAGTTTGAAGAGAGAAAGCAGACGATTTATTCGTTTATCTGCGATGATCTGTATGTCCCCATGAAGATCAAGGAGATCGCCATTCTGCTTAATATTCCAAAGACCGACCGAGCAGATTTGCAGGAGGTGCTGGACGCGCTTGTGGCAGAGGGCAGGGTAGAGGTGTCCAAAAAAGGAAAATATTCCAAGTCCCAGACACGCACCGTGACGGGCATCTTTGAGAGCAATCCAAAGGGCTTTGGCTTTGTGCGGGTCGAAGGTGAGGACGAGGATATTTTTATCGGAAAAGATGACCGGGGCGGAGCAATCCACAACGATACGGTACAGGTGCGGATCACGGCATCTCCCGCCGGAAAACGCAGGGAGGGAAAGGTCGTTTCCGTGCTTGCACACGGAAAGACCCAGCTGGTAGGCACTTATGAGGCTAGCCAGAACTATGGCTTTGTGGTGCCTGATAATGCCCGCTTTACAGAGGATGTATTTATTCCCATCGAGCATTCCATGGGGGCTGTGGCCGGGCACAAGGTTGTGGTGGAGCTGACGGAGCATGGCGGAAACGGCAAAAAGCCGGAGGGGCGCATTGTAGAGATTTTAGGGCACATCAACGATCCGGGCACCGATATTTTAGCAATCGCAAAGGACTATGAGCTGCCCATTGAATTCCCGGAAAAGGTGCTGAACCAGGCACAGCGTGTCGCCAAACCGGTGAGCGAAGCAGATATGGCAGGGAGAAAAGATCTGCGGGGCGAGCTGATGATCACCATCGACGGCGAGGACGCAAAGGATTTGGACGATGCGGTATCCCTGACGATGGAGGACGGATACTACCGTCTTGGTGTGCATATTGCGGATGTGACCAACTATGTGCAGGAGCACTCAGCCCTGGATGTAGAAGCTTTGAAGCGGGGAACGTCGGTGTATCTTGTGGATCGTGTGATCCCCATGCTGCCTCATACCCTCTCAAACGGCATCTGCTCCCTGAATGCCGGAGAGGATCGCCTGGCACTCAGCTGCATGATGCGCATTGATCCCAAGGGAAAAATCGTGGATTATGAGATCGCGGAGACCGTCATCAATGTGGATGAGCGCATGAGCTATACAGGAGTGAATCAGATCTTAACCTTGCACGATGAGGAAGCCATCGCCCGTTATGAACGTCTCGTTCCCATGCTTCGTCAGATGGAGCAGCTGTCTTCCATTTTGCGGAAAAAACGTATGCAGCGCGGCGGGATTGATTTTGATTTTCCGGAGACCAAGGTGATTTTGGATGAAAACGGGCACCCCTTGGAGATCCGCCCCTATGAGCATAATGTAGCGACAGATATGATCGAGGATTTCATGCTGGCAGCCAACGAGACGGTGGCAGAGGACAATTTCTGGCAGGAGCTGCCTTTTGTTTACCGGACCCATGGAACACCGGACCCCGACCGCATTAAAAAACTGTCTGCATTTGTCAACCATTTTGGCTACCATATTCACGATGATGGCGGGGAACTGCATCCGAAGGAGCTGCAAAAACTGCTGGCTGGGATCAAAGATACGCCGGAGGAGCTTTTGATCAGCCGCCTGACCCTTCGCTCCATGCAGCAGGCAAAATATACCGTGGATTGCACCGGGCATTTTGGACTGGCGGCAAAGTATTACTGCCATTTTACTTCTCCGATCCGCCGTTATCCGGACCTGCAGATCCATCGGATCATCAAGGACCGCCTGCGTGGCCGCATGGACGACAAGAAAAAGACCCACTATGAGAAGCTTCTGCCCGATGTGGCAAAACAGTCCAGTGAATGTGAGCGCCGTGCCCAGGAGGCAGAGCGGGAGACCGTCAAGCTGAAAAAGGTGCAGTATATGTCTCAGTATATCGGGGAATGCTTTACCGGTGTGATCTCTTCTGTGACCGGGTGGGGATTGTATGTGGAACTGCCAAATACCATTGAAGGTATGGTACATGTGACTTCTCTGCAGGATGACTTTTATCATTACATCGAGGAGAGCTATGAGCTCGTAGGCGAAGTGACCGGAAAACGCTATCAGCTGGGTCAGACCGTGCGGGTCATGGTGGTTCGCACCGATGAGCTGATGCGCACCATCGACTTCGAGCTGCAGGAATAAGTTTTATTATTTTATAGAAAATCGAGGAGAACTATGATATGATATAGATAACTATTGAGGGCCAGTAAAGGTTTCGACAGGGGCTTTGAAGCTGGAGAAGCGAGCTGCACGGGATGCATTAAATTCCAAAATTAAAATTAAACGCTAACAATAATAAATTAGCTTACGCTGCCTAAGATTTGGCAGTAGTCCGCCCGGACGCACCTACACGACCGGATCCGGGCTTCATCTATGTAGGAAACGACAGCTGCAAAGCTTTGAGCTGCTGGGCGTATTATGAAGCTACTAAAACCATCAGGGTGTCTGTTCCCGGGTGGCAGAGGGAATGAAAAATAACTGACTACGCTCGTAGAAGTACAGGGAATGGGTCTTTGGACGCGGGTTCGATTCCCGCCTGGTCCATTAATACTTATACAGGAGAAGTGCCAGACATCGCGTCTGGCATTACTTTTTGCTGATCGCATAAAAAGGCAGATAAAAACGCGAAAGTAGGACAAACCATGAAAAACGAAACGATTGTGACCTTGAAAAAAGGCGAGGGACGCACCATAAAATCCGGCGGTGCATGGATTTTTAACAACGAGATCGACCGGATCACCGGTACCTTCAAAAATGGGGAACTTGTGAATGTAGAGGATTTTGACGGCTACCGGATGGGTCGTGGCTATATCAATCAGAATTCGAAAATCAGGGTGAGAATGCTGACGAGAAAACCGGATCAGCCCATTGATGGCGCCTTCCTTTGGATGAGAGTAAAAAATGCCTGGGACTATCGCAAACAAGTGATGGGAGAGGCGGATTTGTCCAGCTGCAGAGTCATTTTTGGAGAAGCAGATTTTTTGCCGGGCATCACGGTGGACAAATACGAGGATGTTCTGGTGGTGGAGTGTCTGACCCTGGGGATGGAGACGGCACTGGTGGAGAACTCGGATGAAGCCTCTACCTTAAAGGATATGATCCTAAGACAGCTGATTCGCCTGATGGCAGACGATGGCATCCGGATCCGTGCGGTTTACGAGAGAAGTGACGCCAATGAGCGAACCAAGGAAGGACTATCCAAGGTCAAGCGGCTGCTGTGGCATGCGGATGGACTGACCGAAGAGAAGTTTGATCCCCATGTGGAGATCGTAGAAAATGGTGTGAAATATCTGGTGGATGTAAAAAATGGTCAAAAGACCGGATTTTTCCTGGATCAGAAATACAACCGCCTTGCTATGCAAAAAATCTGCAGGGGAAAACGGGTGCTGGACTGCTTTACCCATATGGGAACCTTTGCCCTCAATGCAGGCATCGCAGGGGCAAAGGAAGTGACGGGACTGGATATTTCGGAGTATGCAGTGGCACAGGCTAGGGACAATTCCGCCAGAAACGGCCTGAGCGACGTGGTAAAATTCCGCACGGCCAATGTGCTGGATGAGCTGCCCAAGCTGGCAGCAGCAGGAGAAACCTACGATGTGGTGATCTTAGATCCGCCGGCTTTTACCAAATCAAGAGAAGCCACAAAAAATGCCATCAAAGGGTATCGGGAGATCAACCGGAAGGGGCTGCAGCTGGTGGCGGATGGAGGATATTTTGCCACCTGCTCCTGCTCCCATTTTATGACCCAGGAGCTTTTTGAAAAAACCATCAAGGAAGCGGCACAGGCGTCCCACAAGAGACTCAGACAGGTGGAATTCCGCACCCAGGGACCGGACCATCCGATTTTGTGGGCAAACTCGCCCAATGTGCCGGAGAGCTATTACCTGAAGTTTTACATCTTTCAGGTTTCGGTTGCGCTCTTTTGAACTCTCACTTATAATGGTAGAAAAGGGCGATTTGAGCCCTGTGTATAAGGAGGAGACAGCATGAAGGGTAATGTGATTGTCGGACAGTCAGGGGGACCGACCGCAGCCATCAATTCCAGTCTGGCAGGCGTATACCGCACGGCCAAGGATCGTGGCGCAAAAAAAGTATATGGTATGCTCAACGGCATACAGGGGTTATTAGAGGAAAGATATATTGATCTATCTACCCGCATCACCAATGAGCTGGATGCGGAGCTGTTGAAGCGCACGCCTTCTGCTTATCTTGGGTCATGCCGTTACAAGCTGCCGGGGATTCACGAGGATCGCAGCGTCTATGACAAGATTTTTGCATTTCTGGAAAAGCTGGAGATCGAGGCATTTATCTATATCGGCGGCAATGATTCCATGGATACCATCAAAAAGCTGTCTGATTATGCTATCATCACAGGCAGCGAGATCCGTTTTATCGGCTGTCCCAAGACCATCGACAATGATCTGGCACTGACGGATCATACGCCTGGTTATGGCAGCGCGGCAAAATATATCGGAACATCCGTCAAGGAGATCATACGGGACAGCTTCTGCCTGCGTTATGACAAAGGCGTGGTGACCATCGTTGAGATCATGGGACGAAATGCAGGCTGGCTCACCGGTGCGGCAGCACTGGCCAGGGGCGAGGACTGTGCGGGACCGGATATGATCTATCTGCCGGAGATTCCCTTCGATTTTCAGTCCTTCAAGGAAAAGGTAAAAAAGCGTCTGGAAAAGAAGGGCTCAGTAGTGGTCGCAGTCTCCGAGGGAATCCATACGTCAGACGGAAAATATGTATGTGAGTACGGCTCCAGCATCGATTTTGTTGATGCATTTGGCCACAAGCAGTTATCAGGCACAGCGTCTTATCTGGCCAGCTTTATCGCCGGAGAATTGGGCTGCAAGACCCGTGCCATTGAGCTTTCCACATTGCAGCGGTCTGCATCACATTTGAGCTCCCGGGTGGATATTCTGGAGGCATATCAGGTGGGCGGTGCTGCAGTTAAGGCGGCAGACGAAGGCGATTCCGGCAAGATGGTGGTCATCGTCCGGACTTCCGATGATCCCTATCAGAGCACCACAGAGGTGAAGGACGTGCACAAGATCGCCAATGATGAAAAATTAGTACCCAGAGAGTGGATGAATGCAGAGGGCGATTATGTCACAGAGGATTTTGTCAATTATGTCCGTCCGCTGATTCAGGGCGATGTGCAGCCCATCATGGTAGACGGTATCCCCAGACATTTGTACAAACCGGAGGAGTAAGCACGCAGCATGGCAAAGGAAACATCGAATATCAAGCTGATTGCAAACAATAAAAAAGCGCATCATGACTATTTTTTAGAGGAGACCTATGAGGCCGGTGTAGAGCTGTTCGGCACAGAGGTCAAATCCCTCAGACAGGGGCACTGCAGCATCAAGGAAGCCTTTATCCATATCGAAAACGGAGAGGTGATCATCTACGGCATGCATGTGAGTCCTTATGAAAAAGGCAATATTTTTAACAAGGATCCCTTGCGGCCCAAACGCCTGCTCATGCATAAAAAGGAGATCATGCGTCTCCTGGGCAAGATCAAGGAAAAAGGCTATACGCTGGTTCCGTTGAAGGTTTATTTCAAAGGAAGTCTGATCGCCTTAGCACGCGGCAAAAAGCTCTACGACAAGCGTCAGGACATCGCCAAAAAAGATGCCAGACGGGAGGCAGAACGGGATTTCAAGATTCGCAATCTCGGATAAAAAAAGAGGCATGCATTCCAGAAAAGGGGTGCATGCTTTTTTGGAGCCTTTAATATGAAAAAGTATGAAAAGAGACATTTTAAGATGAAAAGAAATAATTAAAAAGGAAAAGAGATTTTATGGAATGAAAAAGAAGCAAAAATAAGCAAAATGAATGTAAAAAAATGTTTACAAATGAAATCCTATGAAATATAATAAGAACAAGGAGGCATCGGTATGCTGGATGAAAAATTATATACAGTAGCGGATGTCGCCAGAGTAACTGGTATGACCAGTCGAACGATCCGTAATTATCTGAAGGATGGGACGCTGACCGGACAAAAGATCGGTGTTCAGTGGCGTTTTACCGAGGATGAGGTGCAGAAGCTTTTTTCCAGGCAGCAGCCGGGGAGCAGTTCCCCGACGCAGCTGGTGCGCAGCTTCCTTGGCAGAGACGAATGTGATGCGACGGCAGTCTGTGTACTGGTTGACCTTCCGGGCCTGACGCAGTCGGAAGGGTTGGAGGTATTTACCCGCCTGCGTGAGAAGGCGGCTTCGGGAGATTTGATGATTTCCTATGAATATCATGAGGCAGGCAGCCTGTTTCGGATCGCTGTGAGCGGCGAATTTGCCGCAGTGACGCAGCTGATGGAGCATTTTACACAGCTGCAGGAGTCTTCCGTGGAGGAATAGACAGGAGCGGATCCGGCAGAGCTTTTGCTTGATCAGGATATTGGATACAGATTGTTACAGGATTTTATGGGGTAGGGTTTGAATATGCAAGAAGCGAATGCCGTCTATCTGACAGAGGCACAGATTGATGATTATTATGATGCGCAGCGTGAGAAATATCTGAAGCGTTATTATCTGATACAGGAACACCGCAGGATGCAGGAGAGCCGGGGCAGACTGGTGCGGCTGGTACTTTTGAGTATCCTGACTCTGATTGTATGTACGATTTTTCTGCGTTTTAGCTTTCAGGTGCAGCAGCAGACCTATCGGGTCAGCGTCTTGCAAAAGGAGATCGCCGCACTGCAGCAGGAGAACGAGGACGCTGAAAAGCGGATGGAGGATACGATGGAACGCGACGAGGTAACGGAGATCGCCTCCGAACTCGGGATGAGCTATCCCCAGGCAGGGAGCGTGGTCTATTACAGCATCGAGGACACCGACTATATGCTTCAGACCCAGGAGATCCCCGACAATTAAATAGACTTCCTACGAATTTTTGAATTCTTTCATTCAGATGGGCAGGGACCGAGAGGTTTCTGCCCATTTGTATGCGCTTTTTTATGAGGAGTTTATTAAGAATTTAATAGATAAAAGAAATTTATGTGATTTTCGCGAATATTTCACAAAGATACATTGCATAAATTCAAACAGGGATATATAATGACAAACAAAGGGGAACCC
>CAVITM010000048.1:0-13336 GCA_963645455.1 Moraxellaceae bacterium
ATCATTATGCGTATGCAAAATTCCTGTAAGACTGCCCTCCAGTGAAAGTCCGGACAGCGCCTGCACAAATCCATCCAGCAGCTGCTTTTCGGATTCACCAAGCTGGGTGGTCGTCACCAGATCCACCAGGATCTCCCCGGTATAGGCTGCCTTTCGCACCAGCAGATGCCGCAGATATCCCACATGGGTATTTTTATGAAAATAGGGGATGCCTTTTTCTGAGAAATAACCAAGCGTTGCCGTCAGTATCTTTCGAAAATCCTCATGGACGATCTGGCAATCTGACACCGTCACGATATCATAAAAGCTGCCACGCCGATGCATGCCCAGGGCCAGGTCACCGTCTTTGCATGTATCCCCAAAGGAAAACTCCATCTTGTTTCGATAAGCGAAGGGTCTGGGGCTTTCATATATTTTTTCAAAGACCTGCTCAAAGTGCCGGCCGTCCGTGGCCAGCACCGGCTCCAACAGCTTTTGCACCTGTGTCTTTTTCAAAAGCAGCTGATCTGCATAGGAGAGATTCTGATAGGTACAGCCGCCACAGGCACCAAAATGGATACAGGGGATCTGATCTGCAGGCAGCTCATTTTCTGCAGGCGCCAGCACTTCCAGAAGCGTTCCCTCGCATTTTCCTTTTCGCACCTTGCTGACACGAACCCGCACCCGCTGTCCCTTCAGTGCATTTTTTATGATCACGGGCTTTTCTTCCCCTTCGATGGCCACCAGACATTGATTCGGGAAGGATACTTCTGTCACGATTCCATCATAGATCTGTCCCTTTTTCATTCGCTATTCTCCTCATCTTACTTCACCTGCAGGGCCTGCTGCCGGCAGCTCCTGTAGGGTATTGTAACGAAAAAAGAGCCCCGCTGGATAGCGAAGCTCTCTTTTCGCATTTACTCTTCTTCAAAAGGCTCTTCTTCCTTGGCCTCTTCCTTTTCTTCCTCTGCAGGCTTTTCCTCGCTCTCGTCCTTGTCCTCGTCGTCGAAGAAATCCTCCTCGAATTCATCATCCAGATCATCCTCGAAATCCTCTAAATAATCCGGTGCGAAGAAACGATACAGGCCATAAGCTGCGGCTGCGGCTACAGCAACAAAGCCGATGATAGCGAAAACCGTAGATGCCTTCGGTCCTTTACGCTTTTCTTCCTGCTCTTTTTTGTTGAGCAGCTCGGTCACCTTGGCAATATTGGTAGTCAGCAGGTTCTGAAGATCTTCTATTCTGTTCATATGTTCCGCTCCTTTAATAAAATTTTCGTGCAATTCGAAGCCTCATTCACAAAACTGCTCCTTGAAAGCAGCGTTTTGTCCGGTTCCGAACAGTTACTGATATTTTACCATATTTTTTTTAAATCGCATAGTAAAAATAGGAATTTTAGAAAAATTTTAGTCAACTTTATACTTTTTTTAGTTTTGCAAAACCGGCAAACATTTTTTTCCTTCCAAAGCGGTCAAAATCCACCGTCACCTCATAATCCCTGCCCCCTGCATGGATCTGCGTCACCGTTCCGTCACCGAATTTGATATGACGCACCCGGTCTCCCACCCCATAATCCAGGGCAGCCTGATCCGTCGTGGCTGTGGCAAAGGCTTTTGAGGCCGAGATAACCTTTGGTTTTTCCCGCAGCAGTTCTCTGGCATGCTGCGCAGGTGCCGGCGTCTGGGGCTGGGGCTTTGGAATCCGCCTGCCTCCTGCCACCGTTCCGCTCATAAGCTCCCGTGGAATCTCAGATACAAAACGGGATACCTTGTAAAACATGGTCTCCCCCCGCACCATACGCATTCTTGCACTGGTGATGGTGAGACGTTTCTTTGCCCGGGTGATGCCCACATAGCAAAGACGCCGTTCCTCTTCGATCTCCTCCTGGGCATTGTCGCTGGTGATGGACATATAGCTGGGAAACAGCCCATCGTCAAGTCCTGCCATATAGACATTGGGGAATTCCAGTCCCTTTGCCGCATGCAGCGTCATAAGCACCACATAATCGCTGCCCTCCACCACTTCATCGATGTCAGCCACCAGTGCCACTTCCTCCAAAAATCCGGAAAGGGTGGGCTCATCGCTATTTTCCTCGTAGGACGCAGCCTTGGAGATGAGTTCATCGATATTTTCAATACGCGCATCTGCCTCCGGGGTATGCTCCTCCTCCAGCTCCCGCACATAGCCGGTGTCTTCAATGATATTTTTCAAAAGCTCCGGTACAGAGAGAAACTTTGCCTTGCTTCGCATGGTCTGGATATAGGTGACAAAAGGGGCTACCTTTGCGGCGGCCCGGCCGAGAGACCCAATCTCTCCCGCCCGCTTTGCAGCGTCATAAAAGCTGCATTCCTGCTCCGATGCATACTGGGAAATTCTGCTAATGGTGGTGGCTCCGATGCCCCGCTTTGGAATGTTGATGATACGCGTAACGGCCAGATCATCCTTCGCATTGTCGATGGTCTTTAGGTAAGCCAGCAAATCCTTGATCTCCTTTCTGGCATAGAAGTTCACTCCTCCCACCAGCTTGTAGGGAATATTCTCATGAATCAGCCGCTCCTCAAACAGACGGGACTGGGCGTTGGTCCGATAGAGCACGGCACAGTCACTGTAGCTGGCGCCGTCCTGGATCTGTGCCTGGATATCCGAGGCCACAAATTGCGCCTCCTCATAGGCCGTATCAAACTGCTGAAAATGGATTTTTTCTCCCGCCGGCGCATCGGTCCACAGTGATTTTTTCTTGCGGCCGTAATTGTGGGCAATGACACTGTTGGCCGCATTTAAAATATTTCCCGTGCTGCGATAGTTCTGCTCCAGCTTCACTACCCTGGCATGGGGAAAATACTGCTCAAAATTCAAAATATTCTGGATGTTGGCACCGCGGAACTTGTAGATCGACTGATCGTCATCACCTACTACGCACAGATTGCCGTATTTGCCGGCCAGCAGACGCACCAGCTCAAACTGGGCCGTATTCGTATCCTGATACTCATCCACCATAATATAGCGAAAACGTTCCTGATAATAATCCAGCACCTGGGCATCCGCGCGAAACAGCTCCACGGTCTTCATGATCAGATCGTCAAAATCAAAGGCATTATTCTTTTTCAGCACCGCCTGATACTCACGGTAAACCTCCGCCTGCTTTTGTCTGCCAAAATCCCCCATGGTACCCAGGGCAAATTCCGTGGGATCGACCAGCGCATCCTTTGCATGGGAAATTACATTTAAAAAGGATTTTTCTTTATAGATTTTCGTATCGATCCGCAGCCGCTTGCAGATCTCCTTCATCACCTGCTTCTGATCATCGCCATCGTAGATCGTAAAGCTGGTATCATAGCCAATCCGGTCTGCGAAGCGTCTTAAGATCCGCACACAGGTGGAATGAAAGGTGGTGACCCAGATGCTCTCCGAGCCGAACCCCACCATCCCATCAATACGCTCCCGCATCTCTGCGGCTGCCTTGTTGGTGAAGGTGATGGCCATGATATGATAAGGATTCACTCCTTTTTTTTCAATCAGATAGGCCGTGCGATGCGTCAGCACTCTCGTTTTGCCGCTGCCCGCTCCCGCGATAATAAGCAGTGCGCCGTCTGTACAGGTCACTGCCTCATATTGTTCTTTGTTTAATGTATCATAAGCTGCCATAACAACTCCCAAGCAAATGTAATTGTTCCCTTGTCATCTGGTATTTAATACTATATAATAAAATTATTCGTTTGAAAAATATTTTCTTTTGATATAACACGAAGTATAGATAAACACTTCACAGATAAGGAGGATCGGATCATGACCATAGATGATAAAGATCTGTTAAACAGCATTCTCGCCAGCCTCGACCGCGTCAGCCATATCAAGCCGGATGCGATTCCGGACATTGATCTGTATATGGATCAGGTGACCACCTTTATGGACAGCAATCTGGCACCATCCAAGCGCTATCCCCAGGACAAGGTGCTGACCAAAACCATGATCAATAATTATACAAAGGACGGGCTGCTGCCGCCGCCCCATAAAAAGAAATACTCCAAGGAGCATATGCTGATGCTCATTTTTATCTATTATTTTAAAAATATTCTCAGCATCAACGATCTGCACCATATCTTAGATCCCTTGACCGAGAAATATTTTTCAAGCGAGGGCCAGCTGAATCTGACAGATATCTACAATGAGGTATTCAGCCTGGAAAAAGACGAGGTCACCAACCTCGCCAAGGATATCACCAAAAAATTCAACCGCAGCAAGAAGACCTTTTTAGATGCTCCTGCCGAGGATGTGGAATCATTGCAGATGTTTTCGCTGATCTGTATGCTCAGCTTTGACACCTTCATCAAACGGATGATCATTGAAAAAATGATCGATCTGAATCTGGAAAAGGAGTCATGAATCCTTCTTCATCGGTCCGATTCTGGAAAATACCATATCATAGCCGTCGTTCCCGTAATTGAGGGAACGATTCACACGGCTGATAGTAGCCGTGGATGCACCGGTCTTCTCCGCAATATCCAGATATGTCTTCTGCTCACGCAGCATATGAGCCACTTCAAAGCGCTGGGAAAGAGCCAGCAGCTCATTGACGGTGCAGATATCTTCAAAAAAGGTATAGCATTCTTCCCTGTTCTGCAGACACAAAACAGCTTCAAACAAATGATTGACTGCGTCTGTATGAATGTCCTTACTCATGTTTCACACTCCTTTTTGTTTTTAGACTTTTTCATTTTACTACATAAAAGTGTGAAAGTAAACGTTTTTTGTATTACCTTTCGCGCCGGTAAAAATTCAGATAGGGCTTGGCCCGCTCCACATCCGTATTCATAATCAGATGCTCCGGAAAAGCTGCTTCCTCCACGATCTGTGAGACATAGCAGATATTTCCCACGTCGATATCCACATGGGCATCACTGTCCATGATAATGGGCTGGTCATATTCCTTACACAGCTCTAAAAATTCAAAATAGCCTTCCTTTGTCGCCTTGCGAAAGCTCATGGGAGAAAGGGAAGAATTGTTCATCTCCAAAAGCACATGATGCTCCTTGGCAGCCTCCACCACTGCCCGCAGATCAATGGGATAACGGGGATCGTCGGGATGACCGATGATATTGACATAAGGATTGGCCATGGCATGGATATAGGCCTCCGTATTCTCTTTTTTGCTGCGGGGCGCGTAGCAGGGAATATGGAGGCTGGCCACACATACGTCCATAGCCGGCAAAAGTGCATCCTCGATATCCACATGTCCCTCCGGATCTAAAATATTCAGCTCCACCCCAAAGAGGGTCTGCACGCCGTAGCGCTCTCTGGGGATGACCTTGATATTTTCAAAATAGGTATGCTGGCAGCTTCCACGCATGGCAGGGCCATGCTCCGTGACTGCTAAAAGCTCCAGTCCTCCCTCCGAAGCGGCATGTGCCATCTCAATGATCGTGCTGTAGGCATGGCCGCTGGCTAGGGAATGGGTGTGAAGATCCATCACATTTTTTATCATTTCTAATCAAACCTCTTTTCAAACTCTTTATCGAACCGCCCCAATCAGCTGGCGGATATCATCTATATCATGAGCTGCCATATAAGCATAAATACCATCTACAATCTCCTCTGTCACGCGAAGATTCGTAAAATTGGCCGTACCCACTGATACAGCTGTGGCTCCTGCCAGCATCAGTTCAATGGCATCCTCTGCGTTCATCACACCGCCCATACCGATGATGGGGATCTTTACTGCCTGCGCCACCTGATAGACCATGCGCACAGCGATGGGATGAATGGCGGGACCTGACAGGCCGCCCGTTTTATTTGCCAGGGCAAAGGTGCGCTTGTTTACGTCGATCTTCATACCGGTGAGTGTATTGATAAGAGAGACCGCATCCGCGCCGGCATCCTCCACCGCCTGGGCCATGGAAGCAATATCCGTGACATTTGGGCTAAGCTTCATAACCACCGGCTGCTTTGCTACTGCCTTGACAGCTCTGGTAATGGCCGCTGCCGCTTTGGGATCCTGTCCGAAAGCAATGCCCCCCTCTTTTACATTGGGGCAGGAAATATTGATCTCCAGCAGATCCACCGGCTGATCAGACAGCCGTTCCACCACTTCCACATAATCTGCCTCACTCCTGCCGCAGACATTCACGATGATGCGGGTATCATATTTTGCCAGAAACGGAATATCACGCTCCACAAATACATCGATTCCCGGATTCTGCAGACCGATGGCATTGAGCATGCCGCCGTATACCTCTGCCACCCGGGGCGTTGGATTGCCCTCCCAGGGGACGTTGGCTACGCCCTTGGTCACGACACCGCCCAACCGGTTCAAATCCACAAACTGTGCATATTCCTGACCGGAGCCAAAGGTTCCGGAAGCGGTGAGAATGGGATTTTTAAAGGTAACTCCTGCAATCTGAACACTGGTATTCATCAGATTTCCACCTCCTCAGCGCGAAATACCGGACCCTCTGTACAGATCCGTTTGTTGTTCACATGGGTATGGGCGTCCTTTTTGGTGCTCTTGCAGACACAGCCCAGACACGCACCGATGCCGCATGCCATATGCTCCTCTAAGGAGATCCAGCATTCGATGCCGCGTTCTGCGGCGAATTGTTTGATGGCCCGCAGCATGGGCATGGGACCGCAGGCGTAGATAATCTCGCCATCCAGTCCGTTTTCACGAACCGCATCCAGCACATTGCCGCAGGTGCCGCTGCTGCCGTCCTCCGTTGCGATATAAACTGCTCCATGCTTACGAAATTCCTCTGCTAAAAACAGCTGGTCCCGATAGCCCAGTACGATATTTTTTTCGCCCTCCAGTTCCTTTGCCAGCTGCAGCATAGGCGGAATGCCGATGCCGCCGCCGAAAATCAGCGCGCGTCTGTTTTTTTTCGGATAACCATTGCCCAGGGGACCTACGATACGAAGCTGGGCACCGGTGTGATATTTGGAAAACTCCTCCGTGCCTTTGCCTGCTACCCGGTAAACCAGGCGGATCTCACCGCCCTTACGATCGATCTCGCAGATACTGATGGGGCGCGGAAGCAACCGGCTTCCGTCCCTGCAGTAAAGCGCCACAAACTGTCCGGGCTGTGCCAGACCGGCAATATGCTCCGTCCGAAGCCACATGCTGTATATGTCGGTAGCGATCGCCTCCTGACGGATAATGATCGCCTGCTCAGATACTTTTTCTGTCATCTCAGACTCCTATATCTATCTTGTTGCCAGTGCATCTGCGATGTCTGCGATCATATCCTGCACAGCCATACGTGATGCATCTGCATAATTTTCCGGTGTAATGCCCTGGTCCTTGTATTTGTCCTGTTTATAGGCAGCGATGATGCCCCGGGAAGAATTGACGATGGCACCCAGACCATCCTTATCAAAGAAATGAACCAGATCCTTGCCCTTGCCTCCCTGAGCGCCATAGCCCGGCACCAAAATAAAGGCATGGGGCATGATTTTCCGAAGTATCTCTCCCTGGGCCGGATAGGTAGCTCCCACCACTGCGCCGATGGCGCTGTAGCCATGGGTGCCCATGCACTGGCTGCCCCAGTTCTCTACCTTCTCTCCCACCCACTCATAGAGGGGGCGTCCATCGATGCTTCGATCCTGGAATTCTCCGCTGGATGGATTGGATGTCTTCACCAGAATAAAAATGCCTTTGTTCTTTTCCTTGCATACATCCACAAAAGGCTGGATGCCATCGGTGCCAAGATAAGGATTGACTGTGGCAAAATCCTCATCAAAGGGTGTAAAGGACTGGGTACCAACCTGCACGCTGCCTAAATGTGCAGTTGCATAAGCAGCTGAGGTAGATCCGATATCCCCCCGCTTCACATCGCCGATCACCACGAGACCTTTTTCATGGCAGTAGTCTACGGTCTTTTTAAAGACCTTCAGCCCCTCGATGCCAAACTGTTCATACATAGCGACCTGAGGCTTGACTGCCGGGATCAGATCACTCACTGCGTCGATAATCCCCTGATTGTACTGCCAGATCGCCTCTGCTGCTCCCTCCAGCGTCTCTCCATGCTGCTGGAAAGCTGCGCGCTGCAGGTGCTCCGGCACATAGGAAAGCATGGGATCTAAGCCCACTACAATCGGTGCATTGGTTTTTTGTATCCCTTCAATTAATTGATCAATCATGTTTTTCTTCCTCACTCTCATACTGATATACGATGTCGCCGCCGATGATGGTGGCATGGACTCTGCCTGTCACCTTTCGTCCGTCAAAGGGTGTATTTTTGCTCTTTGAAACGAAGGTGTTTTTATCAATCACATAGGATGCCTTCGGGTCAAAAATCACAAGATCCGCTGCTTTTCCAACCGTCACCTCGCCGGCTCCATTCGACAAACGCAAAATTTGTGCCGGATTGTAGCTGAGTTTTTCTGCCATCTGCAGCGGTGTGAGAACGCCTGTCTCCACCAGCTGGGAATAGGTCAGGGCAGCGGCCGTCTCCAGACCTACGATGCCAAAGGAGGCATCCTTCATCTCTTTGTTTTTATCATGTTTGGTATGGGGCGCATGATCCGTGGCGATGCAGTCGATGGTACCGTCCCGCAGTCCCTCGATGAGGGCATCCCGGTCCGCCGGGGTACGAAGGGGCGGAGCCATTTTATAATTGACCATCTCCAGTCCCTCTGTGCTGGCAGGAACCACGGACAGCGTCGGTATATCCGCATCTGTGCCGTGGGGTGCATCCGGAATATCATCCGAAGTCAGTGTAAAATGATGGGGACAAACTTCTGCGCTCAGGCCGGTGAAGCCCTTTTGCTTGGCAGTGCGCAGCATATCCACCACTTCCTTTGTGGAGCAGTGACACAGATGCAGTCTCGCTCCTGTCTCTATAGCCAGTATCCCATCCCGCGCCGCGATCAGATTCTCCACCGCATTGCAGATGCCGGGCAGCCCCAGCCGCTCACAGTTGGCATCCTGGTTGATCACACCGCCGTTGACCAGGGTTTTCTCCTCACAGTGATCCATAAATGGAAGATCCAGCTTGGCCAGACGCAGCATGGCTTCGCGGCACAGCGCCGTGCTCATGACGGATTTGCCGTCCTCGCTGAAGGCGATGGCGCCGTGGGCTGCCATATCCTCGAAATCGCACAGCTTCTCCCCTTTCATGCCTACTGTGATGGCACCTGCCTGATAGACATGCACCGGTGTCACGCTGCGCCCCTTGTTGAGCACATAGCTGAGCACATCGGGATTGTCCACCACAGGCACAGTGTTTGGCATAGCAAGAATCGTCGTAAAACCGCCCTTTGCCGCAGCCGCTGCTCCGGTCTCTACAGTCTCTTTATCCGTCTGTCCGGGATCTCTCAGGTGCACATGAAGATCGATAAAACCGGGCATCACATATTTTCCGGCAGCATCTATCACAAGGTCTGCCTCAGCTTTTAATTTTTTTTCAATTTTTTTGATCTTTCCGTCTTCTATAAGGACATCCGCGATCTGGTCTGTATGGCTGGCCGGGTCTAGGACGCGGCCGCCCTGAATCAATAATGTCATTCTTTTTTCTCCTCCTCTTGTAGTTGGTCGGATACTGCCGTTCTGGTCTTTAAAAACAAATATTCCCTGGCAGCCTCCTCATCATCCGGATAATCCAGCACATACTGTGCCATCAGCTCCTTGGCTTCTTCGAATTTATAGAGCTGCTCCAAGGCAGCGATCTGACCGCGAAGAAGCTCCTGTTCATTGGCCGGAGCGTTGGTGGCAAGACCATCCTCATAATAGGTCAGCGCCTGTTTGTAATCCTCCTGCTCCATGGCCATATTTCCAAGCTCCTCTAAAACAACAGAATCATCGGCATGATCCTGGGCATAGAGTTCGTAATATTCCTGTGCTTTGGTCTGATCTCCCAGCTGATCGTAGGTCTGGGCCAGATAGAGCTCCGCCTTGTCATCCTCGCCTTCTTTTTTCTCAATGGCGACGGCCTTTGTCAGCTCCGCCTCGGCGCTCTCATAATCCTCCAGCAGATAATAAACATATCCCCGTCCGGTAAGAGCGCTCCGGCTATTTCCTTTTAGCTCAAGGGCCTGATTCAGGTAGGCAATTCCCTCCTCTGTCCTGCCGGCACGGCTTAGATTCTCATACAGCTGAATGTAGATCTCATAGTCTGCATCCGCATGGGCTGCCGCCTGCTCATAATCCGCCAGAGCCTGATCCACCATGTCCTGCTGCAGGTAAAGATTGCCCCGGAGATAATAGGCATTGGCATAGCTGTCGTCATAATCCAGCACAGCATCGCAGACTGCGATGGCATCCTCGGTCTGTCCGTTTAAATACAGTGCCTCCGCCTTGTTCATGCAGATGTCCAGCTCTAAATTCCGAATCTTTCCCTTTGACTGATCCAGTGCATTCTGGAAGTTCTCGATAGCCTCTGTATAATCGCCCTGCTCCATGGCACGGATTCCGATCTTCCGGTAAGCCAGCTCATCATCTGTCAGATCCGTTCCGCAGCCGGTCATCCCAAGGAATAGGCCGGACAGCAGCAGGATCAAAAGTATTTTCCTTAAATTCATAGGTTTTTGCTCCATTCCAAAAATTCCATACCTGTCTATAGCATATCAAAAAACGCATTGCATTTCCATAGGAAATCTTCTATCATTGAACAAAGATGAAATTATTTAGGAGGAATTCTATGGAATACGAAATTCGGGATCTCTCACTGGCGACCTCCGGTGAGCATAAAATCGACTGGGTGAAAAAGAACTGTCCGCTGCTTCGTTCCCTTGAGGAGGATTTTAAAAAAGAGCAGCCCTTTGCGGGCATCCGCATCGCTCTTTCCATCCATCTGGAAGCAAAAACCGCATACCTGTGCAAGGTGCTGGCCGCCGGCGGCGCACAGATGTATATCACCGGCAGCAATCCCCTCTCCACCCAGGATGATGTGGCAGCCGCTCTGGTAGCGTCGGGGCTCAGCGTCTTTGCCTGGTATGGTTCCACCGAGGAGGAATATGCCCATCATATCGAGCGTGTTTTAGAGCACAACTGCAATATCATCATCGATGACGGAGGCGATCTCGTCCATATGCTGCATACCTCCATGCGGGACCGGCTGCAGTATGTGATGGGCGGCTGCGAGGAGACTACTACCGGCATCATCAGGTTACAGGCCATGGACCGGGAAGGACAGCTGGCCTTTCCTATGGTCTGTGTCAACAATGCCGACTGCAAGCATCTGTTTGACAACCGCTACGGTACCGGTCAGTCCGTCTGGGACGGCATCAACCGCACCACCAACCTCATCGTTGCCGGAAAAATCGTTGTGGTGGCAGGCTACGGCTGGTGCGGCAAGGGCGTATCCATGCGTGCCAAAGCACTGGGCGCCCGGGTCATCATCACAGAGATCGACCCCATCAAGGCCATCGAGGCAGTCATGGACGGCTTTGACGTGATGCCTATGCATGAAGCAGCAAAAGTCGGCGATTTCTTTGTCACTGTTACCGGATGTGCCGGCGTCATCAGCTGTGAGGATATGCTGGAGATGAAGGAAGGGGCGATTTTATGCAACGCAGGCCACTTTGACGTAGAGATTGATATGGCCGGTCTGCGAAAGATGTGCACGGATTCCTTTGAACAGCGTCACAATATTATGGGCTACACACTGAAAAACGGCCGCAGCATCTATGTGCTGGGAGAAGGACGGCTGGTGAATCTCGCCTGCGGTGACGGTCATCCGGCAGAGATCATGGATATGAGCTTTGCCATTCAGGCACTGTCCGCCCGCTATCTGGCGCAGCACGGCAGGGAGCTTACCGAAAAGCTCATCGCCGTACCAAAGGAAGTGGACAACGAAGTGGCTGTCCGCAAGCTTCGCTTCCTGGGCAAGGAGATCGATACCCTTACCCCCCAGCAGGAACAATATCTGTATTCATCCACCATCTAGACAACACGAAGGGCGCATGCAAAAACATGCGCCCCATTTTTTATAAAAATTTTACGATTCATCGATTCTGCAATGCTCACAGAAGAGAAATGTATTTTTTCCGTTTTTCTTTGCCTGCTCCATGGCAAGCTCCGCATGACGGTAAAGCTCATCAAAGGTTCGTCCGCACTCCGGGTATTTACTCACACCGCAGGAGCATGTCACATGAATCTCATCGATGGTAAAATTCAGCTCACTTTGCAAATGCATCATCCGAACAAGCAGCTCATCTGGATCAAAGGAATCGTCCACGAAAATACCGAAACGATCTCCCGTAATCCGTCCCACCGCATCACGGTCGGTAAAACAGGCAGCCATACGATCCGCAACCCCATGTAAAACCTTATCACCGTTGGCATAACCATGGCGATTGATCAGCGTCTTATAGTTATCAATATCGACGGCGATCAGATAAAACTCACTGTTCGGAGAATGCTGGATATGTTCCATGATCCGCCGTTCCAGCTCCACACGATTCCACAGTCCGGTGAGATAATCCTTGGTGGAGAGCATCTCCATCACCCGAATCTTATCCAGGTACTGTTTTTCTTCCTGCTTGAGCTGTTCACCCTGTACACTCATCACACGATTCAGGCACTGATAGAGCTGCTCCTGTGTATAGGGCTTGGTAATGTATGCATCCGCGCCTGCCTCGAGAATCTTTTTCACCGTATCATCACTGCCGTGAGTCATCACAATCATCGGGATCCGATCCATGAGGGGATCCTTCTTCAGCTCACTGATCAGTTCACTGGCTTCCATATCCGGCAGATGGGCGTCCATCAGCACAATATCCGCACGCTTCACATGCTTGAGATACTGCAGAGCTGCCTTGCCGCCGGATGCCTCCACGATGGAATAGGAATCCTCCAGATATCCGGTGAGGATCGTTCGATCGACTGCCAGTCCATCCACAATCAGCATCGTCTGATACTCACCCTCATGAGCGGTGGACAGACGGATCGACTGCTCCTCCACACGATCCAGATTCCTGCCAAAGTCAAGAAGAACCTTTTCAAATTCTACTGCCGGAAGGGGCTTGGCAAAATAATACCCCTGGGCCAGATTGCAGTCCATCCCCCGCAGCAGCTCCAACTGTTCTTCTGTCTCCACACCTTCTGCTACCACATACAAATTCATCCATTTTGCCAGACCCATGACAAAGCTCATGACGCCCCGGGAATTATTTCCGTCGGTATAGCTTCTGACAAAATCCATGTCAAGCTTTAGCATATCGACAGGCATGGAGGCCAGCATATTCAAGGAAGAATAGCCGCTGCCAAAATCATCCATCTCGATCTTAAATCCCAGCTGTCTGAGTTCTTTCACTACGGAAAGCAGCTGATCGGAATTCTCCACATATGCGCTCTCTGTAATCTCTAAATGCAGATGCCTCGGCTCAAGTCCATGGCGGTGCACCGTATCCAGCAGAACCTGCACAA
>CAVITM010000049.1:0-3315 GCA_963645455.1 Moraxellaceae bacterium
GAACTTAAGGTGTCAAGATCCAGCTGCTTTACAGGATTTAAAAAATCAAACTGTCTCCACCAGTAAAAAAGGTTGGAGTCCTCCCGGGAAATGACGTATCTCCTGACAATATAGTCTCTTTGCGGCAAGGCAAAAAAGACCAGCTTAAGGCTGAAATCTTCTTTCTTAACAAAAATAGTGTCTGGATTGAGAAAATCCTTTTTTTTCGCATTGTTTTGACAGAAATAATCCTTTAATTTCTGATGGCTATAGAGAAGACACTGATAGCTTTCATCTGAGCCTCTGGTGATAAGGCAATTGGAATCCTGATAGATGAGAGCTGTTTTCAGCCTGGCAAAAAGGGAATAGGCGTGAAAGGAAGGCTTTGCCAGACTATTGTCAGAGCAAAGTCCCCAGCCGCCAAAAAGCAGGTCGTCAGAATCCGCATAGCGCAGGGAAGTGTCGGATAAAAGGTAGTAGCCCATAGCAGAGATTCCCTCCCGAATGGCAGCAAAAATGCTGTGAGCCAGAAAGGAAGCCTGATAGCTGGAATCATTCAGATGATTACGGCTGGATAGATTCGAATTAAACTCTGTCACCCAGACTTCTGTTCCGGGACAAAGACAGGTCATGGTTTCCATATATTCGTGCATTCTTAACTCTAAAATGTTGGGATCAGAGACCGGGAAAAAATTTGGATTGGTTGAATCCACAGGGAAGAGATAGACAGTGACAAAGTCCCCCAAAGCATTTTGTGATAAGGCAAGGGTAATCATATTCTTGAAATTCTCTGGATGGAAAAAATCATTAAATCCAGGCCCGCCTACTTTAGTCTCCGGAACGCAGGATTTTATGATCTGTCGGATCCTCTTAAAAAAATCCAGGTATTCCAGATGAGAAAAATCCTGGGTTTGGTCAGGGGATTCATAGAGCGGGGCGCATACCTCAAAACGCCAATGGGTCAGGGAATGATAGCCGTAGCGATTGATACAGGCTCTCATAAAATCCGAGAGAATGGAAGAAAGGAAGGTGTAATATTCTCTGGGAGATAGAGGCACCTTCTGGCTGAGAGAGTCTACCTGGTTAAACTGAATGCGCAGATGCTTATTGCCCAGCTCCAGAAAGGGATACATATGATTCTCTATCAGTACATCCAGAATACGAAAGATCTGGCTGTAATCATAAATGTCACCGGCTTCACTTTTGTAGGTAATGAGCAAGTCGAAAATACGGCAAATACGGCCATAATTGAAGGGAGCTTTTTTTTGTGTGTGGACCAGCTGGGAAAACACATGGCTATTGTCAAAGCTAAAGCCATAGCCCAGATTGATCAGCTGTTTCCAGACGGGAGTGATATTTTTCGTCTTGTTTTTTTCGATTGTGATTTCTTTTATATTTTCCATATACAAATCATAGCACGCAATTTATCCTGGCTGCAAGCCTTTTGATTAATTAAAGTAAAAAATAATAGCAAAAAAAGATAATTAGCAAAGAGAGACATTTACATACCTGTGATATTCTTGTCTTAGAAAATGAGGAGGGGGTTCTCTTCATAAGAAAACTTGAGGAAAGGAAAGAAAAAAATGAGTAAGAAATTACCAGTAGCGATTCAGGTGTACGGTCTCAGAGACCTGCTTGAAAACACACCTGAAAATTTCAAAAATGTAATGCAGCAGGTCAAGGATTTGGGTTATGACGGAGTAGAACTGGCAGGACTTTACGGAATAGAGCCGGCTGAAGTGAAGGCAATGCTTGATGAGGTAGGACTTGTACCTGTTTCAGCCCATGTACCATTTGTAGACATGATGGATGACATCGACAAGGTAATCGCTGATTATTCAGTAATCGGAGTGAAATACCTGGTTATGCCATACATGGCTGAGGAGTATCGCCCGGTTAATCCGGAGGGCTTCAAGGGATTTTTGCCACTCTTAAATGAGATCGGTCAGAAAATTCATGATGCAGGCATGACATTCCTTTATCACAATCATGACTTCGAGTTTGTAAAGCTGGAGGATGGCAAGTGGGGATATGATGCCATGTTCGAGGCGATTCCCCATGACAATCTTATGTCAGAGCTGGATACCTGCTGGTGCGATGTGGCTACAGGTCAGCCGGTAGAGTTTGTAAAGAAGTACACCGACCGCATCCCTGTAGTACACCTGAAGGATTATATTAAGAAGGGCGAAGTAAAGAACATGTACAAGCTCATTGGTATCGAGGAAGAGGAGTCTGAAGGCGACACAGGCTACTTTGGATTCAGACCGGTAGGCTTTGGACAGATGATCTGGGAGCCGGTTCTGGATGCGGCGATCAAAGCAAATGCCAAGTGGGTAGTGGTAGAGCAGGATGAGCACTACGAGCTGGAGCCACTGGAATGTGCCCGCAGAAGCCGTGAGTATCTGAAGATACTTGGTTGGTAGATTATTTCGTGAATTGCTTGAACATACGAAAAGGAGAGGAAAACAAGATGAAAGAATTAAGAATAGCCATCATTGGCTGTGGCATGATTTCAGACCGCCATATGACAGTCATCAATAATTTGAATAAGAAGGGGCAGAACCTGAAGGTTGTGGCAGCTGCTGAGATTAAGAAGGATCGCCTCGAAGCTTTTGGTAAGAAGTATGGCCTTGATGAGAAGGATCTCTATCAGGATTTTAGAGAGATGCTTAAGCGTGACGATATCGATGAGGTAGAGGTATGTGTACATAACAACCTTCACACCTCTGTTGCAACTGCAGTTATGGCAGCAGGCTTTGACTGCTACTCAGAGAAGCCTATGTCAGCTAGCTATGCGGATGCCAAGATTCTCTATGATGCACAGAAGAAGTATGGTAAAAAGCTTGCGATCCAAATCAGCTCTATCTACAATCCCCAGACCCGTATTGCAAAAAAAATGATTGAGGAAGGCAAGCTGGGCAAGATTTACCATGTAAGAAGTGTAGGTCACAGACGTCAGGGAAGACCTGGTTATGATATGCCCTTCTTCAGCAAGGACTTCATCGATCCGAAGGTAGGCGTTCACGGACCTCTGTTTGATCTTGGTATTTATCACCTGGCTCAGATGCTTTATGTACTGGGAATGCCGGAGCTGGAGAGCGTCTATGGCGTACAGTCCTGTGATTACTGGACACATGAAGCCATCGATAAGCTTACAGGCAGAATCGCTCCTGTAGAGGATCTTGGTGTAGGAATGGCCCGTTTCAAGGGTGGTATCTCCATGGATATCTATGAGGACTGGGCGATGCACATGGATGAGATCGGTACAAGCTTTGTAGCAGGTTCTAAGGGCGGTCTTAAATTCTTGGATGTTGATACAACCGGTGGCCCTCTTGC
>CAVITM010000049.1:3325-13322 GCA_963645455.1 Moraxellaceae bacterium
TGCAGTTCCTGAGGGAGGCAACATTGTAGGTGGTGGAATTCTCCAGGAGCCAAAGCTTCAGTGGTTTGGTGTTGACGATGACGGAGTTCTTTTTGAGAACAAGCTTGACTGTGCGATCGGCGATATTACAGGTCAGCAGGAACTGATGCTTCACCCCGAGATGGAGATGTACAATGATAATCAGCTTCAGTGGTATTCGTACCTTCGCGGCGATCTTACAGATGAGACAAGAATTGATTCACCTTACATCGCTATGCAGACAGCATTCCTTTCAGAAGGTGTGGTTCTCTCCAGTGAACTGGGCCGCAGCGTAACAGCTGATGAGATTAAGAAGCTTTCCAAGTCCATTGCTATTCGTGAGCAGGAGACGGATTTTGGAACCATCAAGTACGATTTTGACGAGTATATTCCGGATTAAAATTACCGCCACCCTTTGAAAGGGTGGCGGTAATTCATTGTTAGGGCAAGGCCCTGTTTTACGCGTGGAGTTTTTCGTGTTCCGAAAAATGGAATGCGTAAAACAAATAAACCACCTGCTATGCGGGTGGTTGAAATTGCTTTAGCTTACAGTAAAAAACCTCCAATGATATTATAAGTGTAGGTTCGCCAACCGCACTGAATCAAAGGAGGTTATCCAAATGGATGTAAATCAATGAAGCAATGGAAATGAATATCAGTATGCAAGGGTTGAAGATTGTTGTAAAAGGTGAATAAAGGCTTTCATTCAATAATCCCTTAAGATATAAAAATTGAAAGCGCCGTATACCGAACGGTACGTACGGTGCTGTGAGAGGAGGCGGTTAGTCACCGTCTCCTACTCGATTCTATAGGTTTTTCTGCGCCGTGGAGAGCATCAGCTTGATTCTGTTCAGCTGGTTGACCTCGCTGGCACCGGGATCGTAATCGATGGCTACGATGTTGGCCTCGGGATGCTCATGACGGATCTTTTTGATGACACCCTTTCCTACAATATGGTTTGGCAGGCAGGCAAAAGGCTGGGTACATACGATATTTTTTGCACCGCTATGGATGAGCTCCATCATCTCTCCGGTCAAAAACCATCCCTCACCGGTCTGATTGCCGATGGATACGATGGGTGCGGCATAGGCGGCCAGGTCTTCGATATGTGCCGGCGGATCAAAGTGGGTGCTCTTCTCAAAGGCATCCCGGGCGGCACTTCGAAGCCACTCCAGTGCCCGTATTCCAAGCATGGAATTGCGGGCGGTTTTTTTACTCATGCCAAGCTCTTCTGCCTTGAATTTGTTGTTGTAGAGGCAGTAGAGCAAAAAGTCCAACAGATCAGGTACCACAGGCTCTGCACCTTCAGACTCCAAAAGTTCAGCCAGATGGTTGTTCGCTTCCGGATGGAACTTCACGAGGATCTCACCAACGATGCCGACCCGGGGCTTTTTTACTGATTTTCTGGGCAGTTCATCGAATTCCTTGATGATCTGGCGGCACATCTGCTTGTATTTGCGGTGTGAGAGCATATGATCTTCGGATACAAACCGGCATACCTCCTGCTTCCATTTTTCGTGCAGCGCATCGGTGGAGCCGGGAGTAGCTTCATAGGGCCGTGTCGCATAGACACAGCGCATGAAAATATCACCGAATACAGCCGCATACAGACCCCGCTGCACCAGCTTTGGCGTATAGGTAAAGCCCGGGTTTTTCTCCAGACCTACCATGTTGATGGAGATCACCGGTACGTGGGGGTAGCCTGCCTTTTCCAGGGCGCGTCGGTAAAAGCCGATATAGTTGCTGGCGCGGCAGCCGCCTCCGGTCTGGGAGATCAGTACCGCGGTTTTGTTCATGTCATAGTCGCCGCTTTCAATAGCCTTCATAAGCTGTCCCACCACGATCAGGGAAGGATAGCAGGCGTCGTTGTTGACGTAGCGCAGGCCGGAGTTGATGGCCTCCTGACTGGATACCTTGGGAATGACCAGGTTATATCCGGCAGACCGGAAGGCCGGCAGCAGCAGCTCAAAATGAACCGGTGACATCTGGGGACAGAGAATGGTATAGTTCTCCCGCATCTCCTTTGTGAAGAGCACCCGGTTGTGGTTGGCCGGAACGATGGTGCGCTCCTTTGGATGTGCCTTGCGCACACGGATGGCTGCCAGCAGGGAGCGGACGCGGATACGTGCGGCTCCGAGATTGTTGACCTCATCGATCTTTAAGCAGGTATAGATCTTGCCTGATTTTGTCAGTATATCGCTGACGCAGTCGGTGGTGACTGCATCCAGGCCGCAGCCAAAGGAATTGAGCTGGATCAGATCCAGATTTTCGGTTTTCTTTACATAGTTGGCGGCGGCGTAGAGTCTGGAGTGGAACATCCACTGGTCCATAACGATCAAGGGCCGCTCCACATTGCCCAGATGGGAGATGGAATCCTCAGTGAGCACCGCACAGCCGTAGGAGTTGATCAGCTCCGGAATGCCGTGGTTGATCTCCGGATCTACATGATAAGGACGACCGGCCAGGACAATGCCGTGCCTTCCGGTTTCCTCTAAATAGCGCAGCGTTTCCTCGCCTTTTTTACGCATCAGTTCCCGAACCCGTGCCAGCTCTGCCCATGCGGCCTCTGCTGCCGGACGAACCAGATCAGCGGAAATGGAAAATTCCGCACCGAATACGTCACACAGTTTTTTTGCAAGGGCATCCTTGTCGGCAAAGGTCAAAAAGGGATTCAGGAAACGGACCGCTCCGGAGGTAATCTCATCTACGTTATTTTTGATATTTTCCGCATAAGAGGTGACGATGGGGCAGTTGTAGTGGTTGTTGGCATCCGGAAATTCGTTTCGCTCATAGGGAATACAGGGGTAAAAAATAAAGTCTACCTTCTGGTTGATGAGCCACGCAATATGACCGTGTGCCAGCTTGGCCGGGTAGCACTCGGACTCGCTGGGGATGGATTCGATGCCCATCTCGTAGATCGCCCGGGTGGACTGGGGGCTTAGAACCACGCGAAAGCCCAGCGCCTTGAAAAATACAGCCCAGAAGGGATAGTTTTCGTAAAAATTCAGTACCCGGGGAATACCAACTGTGCCGCGGGGCGCTTCATTTTCCGCAAGGGGCTCATAGTCAAAAAGGATCTGATTTTTATATTCAAAGAGATTGGGAATATGCTCCGCATTTTTCTCTTTTCCAAGACCACGCTCACAACGGTTGCCGGTGATATAGCGGCGATTCCTATCAAAACGGTTGATGGTGAGCAGACAGCTGTTGGTGCAGCCCTTGCAGCGGGTGAGGGTGGTATCATATTTCATGGAAAGGATCGCCTCGATGGAGAGCATGGAGGAGACCGGTTCCGCATTTTCATGGAAACGCTCACGTGCAATCAGCGCAGCGCCAAAAGCACCCATGATACCTGCGATATCAGGGCGCACCACTTCTACGCCGGAGATGCGCTCAAAGCTGCGGAGTACGGCGTTGTTGTAAAAGGTACCGCCCTGTACGACCACGTGCTTGCCAAGCTGGGAGGCATCTGAGAGCTTGATGACCTTAAACAGGGCATTTTTGATAACAGAGTAGGCCAGACCGGCAGAAATGTCTGCCACACAGGCGCCTTCCTTTTGTGCCTGCTTGACCTTGGAATTCATAAATACGGTACAGCGTGTGCCCAGATCAATGGGATGCTTTGCAAACAGCGCTTCCGTGGCAAAATCTTCTACAGAAAAATCCAGTGACTTGGCAAAGGTCTCGATAAAGGAGCCGCAGCCGGAGGAGCAGGCCTCGTTGAGCTGGACGCTGTCCACGGTATGATCCTTGATCTTGATGCACTTCATGTCCTGTCCGCCGATGTCTAAGATACAGTCCACCTGGGGATTGAAAAAGGCAGCGGCATAGTAGTGGGCCACCGTCTCTACCTCTCCCTCGTCTAACTGCAGAGCGGCCTTTAACAGTGCTTCGCCGTATCCGGTAGAGCAGGAGTAGACAATGTTTGCATCCCCTGGAAGCTTTTCATGAATCTCCTTCATGGAACGGATGGCAGTGGCTAAGGGGCTGCCGTTGTTGCCGCTGTAGAAGGAGTAGAGGAGAGAACCGTCTTCACCGACGAGAGCCACCTTGGTAGTGGTAGAGCCGGCATCAATGCCCAGATAGCAGTTTCCGTGATAGTCAGATAACTCGGCAGTCTGTACATGATGGGCGCTGTGGCGCTTCATAAAAGCATCGTATTCTTCTTGTGAGGAAAATAACGGCTCCATACGTGCCACCTCAAACTCCATATGGATCTCACCTGTCAGTCGCTCTAGCAGAGCATCCAGGGTGGTGGTATGGTCCTCTTTGAAGTTTAGCGCAGAGCCGATGGCTGCGAACAGATGGGAGTTTTCCGGAGCGATGACATGGTCTTCATCCAGCTTTAAGGTGCGGATAAAGGTCTCCTTCAGCTCGGACAGGAAATGCAGAGGACCTCCTAAAAATGCCACATGACCCCGGATTGGCTTGCCGCAGGCGAGACCGCTGATGGTCTGGTTGACAACCGCCTGGAAAATAGAAGCGGACAGATCCTCCTTGGTGGCTCCTTCGTTGATCAGGGGCTGGATATCTGTTTTTGCAAAAACACCGCATCTGGCTGCGATGGGATAGATGGCCTTGTAGTCCTTGGCATATTCATTGAGCCCGGCAGCGTCCGTCTGGATCAGGGAAGCCATCTGGTCAATAAAGGAGCCGGTGCCGCCGGCGCAGATACCGTTCATCCGCTGCTCTACGTTGCCCCCCTCGAAGTAGATGATCTTGGCATCCTCGCCGCCCAGCTCGATGGCTACATCGGTCTGGGGTGCGTAATGGGTGAGGGCGCTTGATACGCTGATGACCTCCTGCACAAAGGGGATCTCCAAATGCTTTGCCAGGGTGAGTCCGCCGGATCCGGTGATCATGGGTGCCACTGTTACGTCGCCTACGGCGTCACGGGCATCACTAAGGAGCCCGGTCAACGTCTCACGGATATTTGCGAAATGGCGTCTGTAGTCGGAAAAGAGCAGTTCATCTGCTTCGTTTAATAATGCGATTTTTACGGTTGTGGAGCCGATGTCGATTCCTAACTTGCATAGCGTTTGATTCATGTGCATAAACCTCTGTGAGCTGCCTGATATGGCAGCTGTGATTTCCTATTATAATGTGTTCAAAAAATCCAAAAACTTCTAACATTATAAAGCACCTCTAGAAAAAAGACAACACCCAAGTTTTTTTAGATACATTGACAAATGGCCGCAGAGTTTTTATACTGGAGAATAAGTCGATTTTTGAAATATCACGGCTGATCAAAAGGAGAAATACATGAACTATTTAAATAAACTGGAGCGAAAGCTCGGTCGCTATGCGATCCCAAACCTGAGCAAATGGCTGATCATCGGCTATGCCATCGGATATGTTTTTTATTATATGGAGCGCTTTTTTCAGATTCCGATTCTGGAGCTTCTGATGCTGGATCCCTCCCTTGTGATGCGGGGACAGATCTGGCGGCTCTTTACCTGGGTGTTTATGCCGCCGTCCTATTCGAATATTCTGTTTTATCTGATTATGATGCTTTTGTACTATCAGCTTGGAACGGCGCTGGAGCGTACATGGGGAACCTTCCGGTTCAATGTCTATATCATCGGCGGTATTTTGTTTACGGCAGTGGGCGTGATGGTGGGATTTTTCCTGCTGCGTCTGCTTGGTATGTCAGATGCTTATCTGATGGGCTATGCAGTCAGCACCTATTATATCAATCTGTCGATCTTTCTGGCCTTTGCGGTCTGCTTCCCGGATATGCAGCTCATGCTCTATTTTATCATTCCGGTGAAGATTAAGTGGCTGGCTGTGCTTTACGCGGTGCTGGCAGCTGTCAGCTTCTTCCAGAGCAGCTGGTCAGGGCGGATCGTGATTTTGATGTCCCTGATGAATTTTATCGTATTTTTCTTCTCTACGAGAGATTATCAGAGGATCTCACCCCAGGAGATGAAGCGAAAGAGGGATTTTCGCGCTCAGACCGTAAGACCTCAGATGCGGCGTGGGGACGGGACACTTTACAAGCACAAGTGTGCAGTATGCGGACGTACTGATCTGGATGATCCGTCGTTAGAATTTCGGTTTTGCTCCAAGTGCGCAGGCGGACTGGAGTACTGTCAGGATCATTTGTTTACGCATGAGCACAGGAAATAAACAAAACGTTTTTTGAACCAGGAGGAGTCAGGAATGGAGAATGAAACAGTTTCCAAAAATTTTATTGAGCGAATCATCGAGGAGGATCTGGCAGAGGGCAGATGTGATACGGTCTGCACCCGTTTCCCGCCGGAACCCAACGGTTATCTGCATATCGGACATGCCAAGTCTATTTTATTAAACTATGGCCTGGCAAAAAAATACGGCGGCAAATTCAACATGCGCTTTGATGATACCAACCCTACAAAGGAGCGGATGGAGTTTGTAGAGTCCATCAAAAAAGATATCAAATGGCTGGGTGCGGACTGGGAGGATCGCCTCTATTTTGCTTCTAACTATTTTCCCCAGATGTATGAGGCAGCGGTCAAGCTGATCAAAAAAGGCAAGGCTTACGTCTCAGATCTCAGTGCCGAGCAGATCCGGGAGTATCGTGGCACGTTAGAGGAGCCCGGAAAAAAGGATCCCGGTTCGGATCGAAGCATTGAGGAGAATCTGGCACTGTTTGAGGATATGAAAGCAGGCAAATACGCAGATGGCGAGAAGGTGCTGCGGGCAAAGATCGACATGACCTCTCCCAATATGAACATGCGTGATCCGGTGATCTATCGTGTGGCACATATGACCCATCACAATACGGGAGATACCTGGTGCATTTATCCCATGTATGATTTCGCCCATCCCATTGAGGATGCCATCGAGGGTGTCACCCATTCCATCTGTACCCTGGAGTTCGAGGATCACAGACCCTTATATGACTGGGTTGTTCGGGAGGTAGGCTTTGAGAAGCCCCCCAAGCAGATCGAGTTTGCGAAGCTGTATCTGAAAAATGTGGTGACCGGCAAACGCTATATCAAGCGGCTGGTAGAAGAGGGCATCGTAGACGGCTGGGATGATCCCCGTCTTGTATCCATCTCAGGTCTTCGGAGACGTGGTTTTACACCGGAATCCATCCAGATGTTTGTGGATATGTGCGGCGTCTCAAAGGCCAATTCCATTGCGGATTATGCGGCATTGGAATATTGCATCCGTGAGGATCTGAAGGTGAAGCGGTCCCGTGTCATGGCTGTTTTGGATCCGGTGAAGCTGGTGATCGACAATTATCCGGAAGGTCAGATTGAATACCTGGATGTGCCCAACAATCAGGAAAACGAAGCACTGGGAACCCGCCAGGTGCCCTTTGCGAGAGAGCTGTATATCGAGCGTGAGGACTTTATGGAGGAGCCGCCGAAGAAGTATTTCCGCATGTTCCCCGGCAATGAGGTCCGTCTCATGAACGCTTATTTCGTAACATGTACGGATTTCAAAAAGGATGAAAACGGAAATGTGACGGAGATTCATTGTACCTATGATCCGGCTTCAAAGGGCGGCAACAGCCCCGACGGAAGAAAGGTCAAGGGTACGATTCACTGGGTTGCAGTGCCTATGGCCAAGCAGGTGACTGTTCGTCTGTATGAAAATATTGTGGACGAAGAGCTGGGCGTATACAATGAGGATGGCAGCCTGAATCTCAATCCCCATTCCCTGACGGTGTTGGATGGCTGCTATGTGGAGCCGTCACTGGAACAGGCAAAGGCCTTTGAGAGCTTTCAGTTTGTGAGAAACGGATTCTTCTGCGTGGATTATAAGGATTCCACGGAAGGTGCACCGGTGTTTAACCGCATCGTATCATTGAAGAGCTCCTTTAAGCTTCCCAAGCCCCAATAAAAAAGTAGTTAATAAAAAAGACCGGATCGTGTTTGTGATCCGGTCTTTTTCTGTAAATAAATGATCAATTATTCCTCAGAATCTCCGTAGCTGGTATCCTCGTGGAGATTGGGTGACATATCGATGCCGCGGCTCTTGTCAGCCTCGACACTCTTTCCGAAATGATAGTCATTTCCGGGAAGGATGGCATTTAAGACAATACCTGCGATGGCTGCGATAGCCAGTGCGGTTAAGGTCACGTCCGTACCTGCAATGGTAAAGGTCAGACCATCTGAAAATCCCAGACCGCAGACAAAGATAACACCTGCGATGATAAGGTTTCTGGATTTCGTGAAATCTACATGGTTTTCTACTACATTTCGAACACCGATAGCGGAGATCATACCGTAGAGCATGAAGCTGACACCGCCGATGATGGCAGTGGGCATAGAACCGATGACTTCGGACATCTTGGGAATGAAGCTTAAGATAATGGCATAGATGGCTGCCAGACGAATGACTCTCGGATCATGAACCCGGCTCAGCTCCAACACACCGGTATTTTCGCCGTAAGTGGTATTGGCAGGTCCTCCAACCAGTGCAGACAGTGAGGTAGCCAGACCATCACCGATCAGGGTGCGGTGAAGACCGGGATCCTCAATAAAGTTCTCGCCCACTGTAGCTGAGATAGCTGAGATATCGCCGATATGCTCCATCATGGATGCCAAGGCGATGGGAGCCATAACCAGAATAGCGGACAGGTTGAATTTGCACAGGGAAAACTCGGGGATGCCGACCCAGCTGGCAGATGCAATATTGGTAAAATCAATGATGGCTGAGCCGTCCGGATTGGTCATGCCGCAGGCGTTAAAGATCAGCGCAGCTGCGTAGGAGACTAACACACCCATGAGGATGGGGATGATCTTAAACATTCCCTTGCCCCAGATATTGAAGATGATAATGGTGGCCAGGGCGATGAAAGCCAGCAGCCAGTTGGTGGAAGCATTGGATACAGCTGAGCTTGCAAGACTGAGACCGATACAGATGATGATAGGTCCGGTCACTACCGGCGGCAGGAAACGCATGACTTTTTTTACACCGGCCAGCTTGATGATGAGTGCCAGTACCAGATAGAGCAGTCCGGCTACGACGATACCGCCGCAGGCATAGGAGAGCTTGTCAGCATTGCTCATATCGGCAAATTCACCGGTATTTAATTGGGATATTGTTAAAAAGCCGCCGAGAAAGGCGAAGGAAGAACCGAGAAAAGCAGGTACCTTAAATTTGGAACAGAAATGGAAAAATAAGGTTCCGACACCGGCACAGATCAGGGTGACCTGTACGTGAAGGACATCCTCACCGAAATAGCTGTTGACCAGGATCGGTACTAGAATGGTAGCACCGAACATGGCGAACATATGCTGCAGTCCGAGAAGCAGCATCTTTGGTATACCAAGGACTCTGGCGTCACGAATCGCTCCATTGTTGTCATTTGTAGCGTTCATAAAAAAACTCCTCCTTTGAGATTAATATAGATGTTTGCATCCTTAAGAGTATAGCATGGAGCGTTTTGGATGACAAGAGAGTAAAATTACGTTTGAAAAATAAGTGAGATATGTTAGAATAGTAGAAAATTTGTGACGGGGAGTGAGAAAATGCATCAAAATGGGAGAATCCGAAAGGACCTGGTCAGCAGTCTGGCGGTATTTGCCATAGCGGTCCTGCTCTTTATTGGATTTATTGTTTTACTGTGTATTTTTGGCGGAGAGATTATGAGTATGTTTGGTTTTACCTATTGCTCCACACGCAGCCTGATGATCTTTTTTGTGGTAGGAGCCATTATTTCCTGGCCGATTTCCCTGGCGGCGGAGGCGATCCCCAATGTGCTCTGCTTTGACAAATGCGTGATCTCCAAATGGCAGGCAGTTCTCATGTATATCGTACTGGCCACCTTTGCTACGGCAGTAGGACTCTTTGTGGTGAACGCACATATGCCGGATGTGACAGCTAACCGGACCTCGGTGTTTGTGGTGTCCCTGCTGCTGGCCTTGTTTAACTGTTATGATATCATCATTGACAGACCGGAAAATACCTAAGTAAACCAAATCGAAAACCAAATAAAACAAACAAAAACAACATAAATCAGAGGACTGTAACGGAAAAATAG
>CAVITM010000050.1:0-13086 GCA_963645455.1 Moraxellaceae bacterium
GGCTTATGTAGTAGAGATAACTAAAGGCGGAAAAGGCATTGATAAAAACAAGATCCCGATTTATACCGTGGGCTGTCGATTCCCATATACCAGCGCTCTCCCGAATATGTAAATATTGTGAACTCCGGACGTTTTTCTTGCAATTCAGCAAAATTGTATGATAATAGTTATAGAAGAAATACAGTTTGTGCATCGTTCTGGAAAAGGAGCGTGGGTTACATGGAGAAGACGATTAAAATACTGGTAGTAGATGATGAGAGCCGTATGCGGAAGCTGGTACGGGATTTTTTAGTGAAAAATGGCTATGATGTCATTGAGGCAGGGGATGGAGAGGAAGCCCTGGACAAATTTTATGCAGATAAGGATATTTCCCTCATTATCCTGGATGTCATGATGCCGAAGTTGAACGGCTTTGAGGTATGCAAGGAGATCCGGGAGCATTCCAAGGTGCCGATCATCATGCTGACCGCCAAGGGCGGGGAAAGTGATGAGCTCAACGGCTTTGATCTGGGGGTGGATGAATATATTTCCAAGCCCTTCAGTCCCAAGATTCTGGTGGCCAGAGTAGAGGCGATTTTGCGGCGGACCAATCAGACGGAGGCTCAGACCCTGAGCGCCGGAGCCATCACCGTGGATCAGTCGGCCCATCTGGTTACGATTGACGGACAGCCGGTGGAGCTTAGCTACAAGGAATTTGAACTTTTGACCTATTTTATCGAGAATGCGGGCATTGCGCTTTCCAGAGAAAAAATACTGAACAGCGTATGGAATTACGATTATTTTGGCGATGCCAGAACCATCGACACTCATGTGAAAAAGCTGCGGAGCAAGATGGGCGCCCATGGCGATTATATCAAGACGATCTGGGGCATGGGCTACAAATTCGAGGTCAGTGAGTAGGAGTGTGAGCAGGCGATGAATAGGCATAGAATACATACACATAAGCGGTCCATCACGACCCAGATCGGGGCGGTGATCATCGCACTGGTAGCCGGCACAGTATTACTGTGCTGGTTTTTAAATACCACCTTTTTAGGAACTTATTACAGCAAAATGAAGGTCACACAGCTGGAGAACGGATACACCCTGATCAATCGTGCAGCTGAAGAGGATGCCCTTAGCAGCAGCGATTTTGATGTGCAGTTTGACCGGATCAGCTCCAACGGAAATATCGAGATTCTGGTGATGGCATCCGATGGCACGGTGGTGCGTTCCACCTCCAACGACAGCGAGAATCTGACCCGTCAGTTTATGGATGTGCTCTTTGGCGCTGCCACGGATAACGGCCGCAAGGATGTGGAAGCTACGGACAATTACCGGATTGTACAGGTGACGGACAGCCGGATGGCTTCCGAATATCTGGTTTTGTGGGGCACACTGGGGGATGGCAATCTCATCATGATGCGTACCGCCTTAGAGAGCATCCGCGAGAGTGTGCAGATTTCAAACCGCTTTTTAGCTTATATCGGATTGTGCGGACTGTTAGTCAGTATCATGGTGGTTCTGGTGGTGACCAGACGTATCACCAAGCCGGTGCGCCAGCTCACTCAGATCGCGGGTCAGATGGCAGAGCTGGATTTCAGTGCAAAATACGAGCCGGATCATGACAGCCAGGAGATCGAGCAGCTGGGTGTTTATATGAACCGTTTGTCCGAGGGACTGGAGCGTACCATCGGCGAGCTGAAGACGGCTAACAATGAGCTGAAAAGTGATATTGAGAAAAAAGAGCAGATCGATGAGATGCGCAAGGAGTTTTTGTCCAATGTTTCCCATGAGCTGAAGACCCCTCTGGCTCTCATTCAGGGCTACGCAGAGGGACTGAACGAGTGCATCAATGATGATGCGGAGAGCCGCAGCTTTTACTGCGATGTCATTATGGACGAGGCAGGAAAAATGAACCGGATGGTGCAGAAGCTGCTGACCCTCAATCATCTGGAATTCGGCAACGATCCCATCACCATCGACCGCTTTGACATCACGGAGCTCATTCATGGCGTGCTGGCCAACAATACGCTGCTGCTGCAGCAAAATGAGATTCATCTGATATTTGATGAAAAAGAAGCCTACGTATGGGGCGATGAGTTCCAGATTGAGGAAGTGGTGACCAACTACCTGAGCAATGCGATCCATTATGCATCTGGAGAAAAGCTGATCCGTATTTTCTATACCGTCAGAGAGGATGGGCTGCGCATCAGTGTATTCAATTCGGGCAGTCACATTCCGGATGAGGATATTGACCACATCTGGGACAAATTCTATAAAGTAGATAAGGCCCGCACCAGAGAATACGGCGGAAGCGGCATCGGGCTGTCCATTGTCAAGGCCATCATGGATTCCCATCACAGAACCTGCGGTGTTTTGAATCATCCGGACGGTGTGGAATTCTGGTTTGAGCTGGACAAAAATGCGGTTGCGTCGGCTGAGAAAGAATGATAGGATAGAAAAAGTTTAAAATAAGCGGAAAGGAAGACTTGCAGCATGATAGCGATCATCGATTATGATGCGGGCAATTTAAAAAGTGTAGAAAAGGCCCTTGCCTATTTGGGGCATCCCTGTATCATCACCAGAGACCGGCACGAGATTTTGCAGGCAGACCATGTGATTCTGCCAGGAGTAGGAGCTTTTTCGGATGCCATGCATCAGCTGAAAAAATATGAGCTGGATCAGGTAATCCGTGAGGTGGCAGACAGACGGATCCCCCTGCTTGGGATTTGCCTGGGACTTCAGCTGCTCTTTGAGGGCAGTGAAGAGGGTGCAGGAGAGGAAGGCCTTGGCCTGCTTTCAGGTCATATTGTCCGTTTTTCTCCGGATCATGGGCTGAAAATTCCCCAGATCGGATGGAATTCCCTGACACTCCAGAATGACGGACGGCTGTTCCGTGGGATCCCAGACGGCTCTTATGTCTATTTTGTGCATTCCTACTATTTGAAGGCGACGGATCCCTCCATTGTCAAGGCTACCACCCTTTACGGAGATCTGGTGCATGCTTCGGTGGAGCAGGACAATCTCTTTGCCTGCCAGTTTCATCCGGAAAAGAGTGGCCGGGTGGGTCTGTCGATTCTGGATCATTTTGCACGAATCGGGGAGGAAGCATAGATGTTTACAAAACGAATCATTCCCTGCCTGGATGTGAACCGGGGCCGGGTAGTAAAGGGAGTCAATTTTGTCAATCTGCGGGATGCAGGTGATCCGGTGGAGATCGCGGCTGCCTATGATCAGGCCGGCGCAGATGAGCTTGTATTTTTGGATATTACCGCATCCAGTGACGGCAGAAAAACCGTGGTGGATATGGTGCGAAGAGTCGCTGAAAAGGTATTTATTCCCTTTACGGTAGGCGGCGGCATACGTACGGTAGAGGATTTCAGAGAGCTTCTGAGGGAGGGCGCAGACAAGATTTCCATTAATTCATCTGCCATCAACCGTCCCCAGCTGATCAGTGAAGCGGCAGACAAATTCGGCAGCCAGTGCGTGGTGGTGGCCATCGATGCGAGACGCCGTGAGGACGGCAGTGGCTGGAATATTTATAAAAACGGTGGACGGATCGACACAGGAATCGATGCGGTGGAATGGGCCATGCAGGCGGACCGGCTGGGAGCCGGAGAGATATTGCTGACCAGCATGGACTGCGACGGAACCAAGGCAGGCTATGATATCGAGCTGACGAGAGAGATCGCCACCAATGTTTCTGTCCCGGTGATTGCATCCGGAGGCGCAGGTACCATGGAGCATTTTTATGATGCGCTGACAGATGGATGTGCTGACGCTGCCTTGGCGGCTTCGCTGTTCCATTACAAGGAGCTGGAGATCATGGATTTGAAAAATTATCTGGCGGGACGCGGTGTTTCGGTGCGCCGCTAGGATGAGGAGATGACAGAACATGGCAATGATCGATAACGACTGGCTTCCGGTGCTTGAACCGGAGTTTGCCAAGCCATATTATAGAACGCTGTATCAGTTTGTCCGGGAGGAGTATCACCAACATGTGGTCTATCCGCCGGCAGAGGATCTTTTCAATGCCTTTCATCTGACACCCCTGCACGAGGTAAAGGTGCTGATCTTAGGGCAGGATCCCTATCATGGCGAGCATCAGGCTCATGGCCTGTGCTTTTCCGTGCAAAAATCCCAGACGGTGCTTCCACCGTCACTGGTTAATATTTATAAAGAACTTCATGATGATCTGGGTCTTGAGATCCCTAATAACGGCTGTCTGGAGCCCTGGGCGAGACAGGGAGTACTATTGCTCAACACGGTGCTGTCGGTGCGTGCCCATCAGGCCGGTTCCCATCAGGGAATGGGATGGGAGCAGTTTACGGATGCGGTGATCCGTGCGGTGGATGCCCAGGATCGCCCCATTGTCTGTATGCTCTGGGGCAGGCCGGCACAGACCAAGCGGCCCATGCTGACCAATCCAAAGCATCTGGTGCTGTGTGCACCCCATCCCAGCCCCTTGTCTGCCTATCGCGGTTTTTTCGGATGCAAGCATTTTAGTCAGGCAAATGCATTTTTAGTTGAGCACGGATGCCAGCCCATCGACTGGCAGATCCCAAACATTTAATACTATTCGTGATAGAGCATCTGTGAGTCGGAGGCGGCAGGCTCGCTGCCGGCGGGAATGCGGATCTCCACCTCGGTTTCTTTTCCGGGTATGCTGCGGTAGCTTAGACCATACTGGCTGCCATAGCATAGCCGGATTCTTTTATGGGTATTTGAGATGGCGATATTGCTGCCGGAAGAGCTGGTTGAATTTCCACTCAGAATGGTGCTTAGCTTTTCCGGCGGGATACCCACTCCGTCATCCGTGATGACAAATACCAGTGTCTCATCTTCAATCCAGCCCATGAGAACGATGGTTCCTTCCTTGACGGGCTTTTCCAGTATTCCATGTAAAATTGAATTTTCTACAATCGGCTGAAAGACCAGTTTGGGGATGGTCTCCTCCAGCATTTCGTCCGGTACATCCACAAAGAAATGAATCTTGTCCGCAAAGCGCATGTTCTGCAGCTGAACGTAGAGGGTCACATGCTCGATCTCCTCCCGGACAGTAATAAAAGAAGAACCGCGGCTTAAGGTGATGCGGTAAAAACGGGAGAGCAGGTTGACGGCCTCCGATACCTGGGTGGTCTCGCCGGACCGGGCCATCCAGTTGATCATATCCAGTGTATTATACAAAAAATGAGGATTGATCTGGGCCTGCAGCGCACGAAATTCCGAGTGCCGAAGCTCGGCGGCGGTCTGCTGCTGCGCTTCCACCAGCCGGTTGATCTCTGCGGACATGTAGTTGTAGGAGTCGATCAGGGAGCAGATCTCATCAGATCCCTCCGGGGCTTCCATGGGCATGGGCAGGGCGCTTTCCCGCACATGCTGCATATTTTCTGCCACTTTTGCGATGCGTCCGGTAACAGAGGCGCTGAGGCGCTGGCTGATGATGACGCAGACAATCAGTACAAAGGCATACATGGTCATGAAGTTGACTACCAGTTGGCTGCCCTCAGAGGTCAGGTTCGACTCGGGGACTGCCGATACCATGATCCAGTCCGTGTTGGGGATCTGTTTGCAGCCGCAGTAGACGGAGTCTCCGGCGAATTCCAGGCGCTCCTGTTTGGAAGCGGAGGGGATCCGCGTGGTGATCTCATCGTAGGGAATATAAAAGGTGCCGGAGAGGGTCGTGTTGGTGGAAGCGACGATCTCGTTGCGGGAATTGATGATATAGATCACACTGTTGTTGTAGGGCAGATCCTGCAGCAAAATGGGATGGATCGTTGACTGATTAAAATAGACGGCCACATAGCATTCCCCTTCTGTGACCTGCAGACGCCGGATGACGGCGTGTGAGCCCAGAGTCGAAGTCTCTGTGGGTGAGAGATAACGGGGCGGACACAGAAGCTGATTGTCTGAGATGCTGCTGAAAATGCCGTGCCAGTAGGTTCCCCAGGCGGGAGAGAGGGTCTCAAAAACCGTACTGTCTGACTGTGTACGCATTACACGGTAATGCTCATCGTCCAGATAGATGCGTATGTTGGAGACCAGAGTGTTGTCCTCACAGTTGGCGATGACATTCTCGAAATTGCGGACATCATCCGAAAAAGAGTCCAGGTCTTCGTAGGAAGAAGGATCCTGGGTTCTGGCAAAGGCAGAAAAAAATTCATTGGTGCTGATATTTCCCGCTATAAGCTTCAGCTGATCCACTGTCGTGCCGATATTGTCACGGGTCTGATCCGCCAGGGTGTTGAGGGAATGCAGAGTGGTGTTTGTGGTGACTTTCACCATCTGATTATATGCAAAATAAGTGATGAGCAGCGCCGGTATGATGGTCAGGATCAGGTGCGTGATGAGCATCTTGGCGCGCAGGGAAATCTGATATTCATAGGTATGCCGGATTTTTTTAAACGGGTTCATAGGGACTCCTTTTCCCGGTATTCGGACGGAGAGAGGCCGACTACCTTTTTGAAGGTTTTTCCAAAATAATTCTGATCGGCATAGCCGACTCTGGCAGCGATCTCATTGATCTTGTTTCTGGGATCGGACAGCAGCTGCTTGGCCTGCTCCATGCGAAAGCTGGTCAGGTACTGGTTCAGCGTCTGACCGCTCTCGGTTTTAAACAGGGTGCATAAATAGGAAGACGACAGATGCACATGATCACTGATGTCCTTGATGGAGAGAGAGCTGTCACTGTAATTTTTGCTGATATAGTCCTTGATCAAAAACAAGGTAGAATTTTCCGGTACAGAAGTATTCAGAGACGTAAAATAGTCTCTCACAGCCTCCTGCAGCAGCCCGTGGAGCTCCTGGTAATTCATGCAGTCGCTTAGCATGCCAAGAGTGCTTTTTGAGGACAGCTCTGAGGTGGTGCTCACCTTGGCATTGTATTGGAGACCGCTGATCAGCATCAAAAGCTTATAATAAAAATCCCGTGCCTGATTGGGCAGAAGTCCCCGGTTCCCGGCCAGTTTTTTAAACAGCTCCCGGCAGAGAGCCTCAGATGCTGCCTGATCCCGCTGGCTAAGGGTCTCCCGCAGCCGGGAGGGGAATTCATTCATATAGGTGACAGAAATGTCCTGCCCGCTCTCCAGGGAATCGAGAATCGTCTCATAGGGCGTGAAAAAAGCACTCTGAAGCAGCAAAACGGCGCTGTTGTAGGATTGATAGACAGCCTCGAAGCCTTTTACCGTCTCCCCCAGTACCAGATGAAAATGGGACAGCCCATACTCGTGCAGCAGATCGCGAATATACTGACAGATCAATGCCCGGGTCTGGGCGTTCTGCTGTTTTTTACAGGAAAAATGGAAAATCACGTAGGATGTATGCTTCATGGTATGCAGCTCGTTCATGTGATAGCCGGCTACCTGAACCCGGATACGGGAAAAAAGTTCCCCCCGGGCAGCATCTGACATATGCAGCATCTGTTCGCCGGTGCTCAAGATCAGGGTGGTAAAATAGTCGCCCGGATCAAAGGGCAGGGTCTGTGTATCGGAAAGCTTGATTCCGGGCTGGGTCAGTGCCAGGGCCAGCTTGGAGCTGGCCTCCTGTTCAAAAAACTGATTGGATTCCCGCTGCAGCTGCTGCTTTTGCACCAGGGCGATACCGTCAGAGAGGGCTTCGGTAATATCTTCCGGTGTAAAGGGCTTTTCCACATAGCTGACTGCTTTCAGGTGAATGGCCGCCTTTAAATATTCCTTGTCGGAGTAACCGCTCATAAAGATCACCGGACAGTCAGGGGAGAGCTCCCGGAGCCGGTTGGAAAGCTCTATGCCATCCATGCGGGGCATACGCACATCCGTGAGCAGAAGGTCAGGCAGATGCTTTTTTGCACGGGAAAGTGCATTGATGCCATCGTCCGCATCATCAATGTCCGTGATGCCCAGACGTTCCCAGTCTATGCTTGAAATCAGACCTTTTCTGGTCAGTTCCTCGTCATCAGCGATCAGAATACGCATGAAAATCCTCCAAATCAGTGCTTTTTTCTATAGATACCTTGCATTTTAGCACATCCGCAGACGGCTGTCATCTAAAGTTGCGCCTCCCTTCCGGTTTTCCAAAGACAGAAAAAAATTACCCACAATCCAAAAAAATTACGATAGGCTTGGGTGGAAGGAAATGCTAAGATGAATTCAAGGTTGAAAGAGATAACGCTTTTTTGACAAACAATGGAAGAGAAAGGAGCAACAGTAAATGGCTTCAGAGTATGTGTTGGAATTGAAGGGGATCACGAAGATCTTCCCCGGCGTGAAGGCACTGGATAATGTGAGCTTTCAGCTGAAACCGGGCGAGATCCACGCACTGATGGGAGAGAACGGTGCCGGCAAGTCCACATTCATCAAGGTAATTACCGGTGTGCACAAGGCCGATGACGGAGAGATGTATCTCTACGGAAAAAAGGTGGATTTCAAGGGACCCAATGACAGCCAGGCAGCTGGTATCGCAGCGATTTATCAGCACGTAACCGCTTATCCCCACCTGAGTGTGGCAGAGAATATTTTCATGGGTCATGAAAAAGTAAAGCATGGCATGATCCAGTGGAAGGAAATGTACGCAGAGGCAGACAAGCTGCTGGCACAGCTCAATGCGGATTTCAAATCCAGTACGGAGATGGGCACGCTGTCGGTTGCGCAGCAGCAGATGGTAGAGATCGCCAAGGCTTTATCTGCCAATGCCAAGATCATCATCATGGACGAGCCTACCGCATCCCTGACGAAGAACGAGTCAGAGAATCTTTACAAGATCACAGAAAAGCTGAGAGATGAGGGAGCATCCATTATTTTCATTTCCCACCGTTTTGAGGATATGTACAGACTGGCTTCAAGAGTAACCGTATTCCGGGATTCCAAATATGTAGGCACCTATGACGTAGACAAGATTTCCAATGCAGATCTGATCACCGCCATGGTTGGCCGTGAGATCAAGGATATGTTCCCCAAGCCGGAGGTAGAGATCGGAGAAGAGGTACTTCGGGTAGAGGGATTATCAAGAGAAGGATTTTTCAAGGATGTATCCTTCAGTGTACGAAAGGGCGAGATCCTAGGCCTGACCGGTCTGGTAGGAGCCCGCAGAACAGAAGTGATCCAGACGATCTACGGCGTAGAGAAGCTGGATGCAGGAAAGATTTTCCTGGATGGCAAGGAGATCAAGATCAAGAGTCCTCACGATGCCATCGCCAACGGAATCGGACTTCTGACAGAGGATCGTTCCAATCTGGGATTGATCTTGGACTGGGGCATCGGACGAAACATCACTCTGACGGAGATCGAAAAGTACGGAAACAAGTTTTTCACCAATGACAAGGCAGAGCGGGCCGCAGCCAAGGAACTGGCTGAGGAAGTAGATACAAAGGCAGTATCCATCTTCGATAAGGTAAGCACTTTGTCCGGAGGTAATCAGCAGAAGGTCGCAGTTTCCAAGATTCTGGCATCAGATCTTCGGGTGCTGATCATGGATGAGCCTACGAAGGGTATCGATGTAGGTGCCAAGGCAGAGATTTATGATATTATGGGTCAGCTGGCAAAACGCGGCTACGCCATCATTATGATCTCTTCCGAGATGCCGGAGGTCATCAATATGAGTGACCGGATCATCGTTATGTGCGAAGGCAAGGTTACCGGCGAGCTGAAGCGTGGCGAAGCAACACAGGAAGGTATTCTGGAATATGCAATGGCAAAATCATTAAAGAATACTGCAGATAAATAGGGAAAGGTGAGTGAAAAAAGATGGAAAACAAATCAGTTTTGAAGAAGATCACCCAATCCCGTGAAGCAATCCTGTTTGTGATTGTAGTGATTCTGGCGATCTTCATCGAAGCAAAATCCGGCGGTGCATTTTTCCAGCTGGACAACCTGAACGGAATGTTTAAAAACTACGCGGTGGACTTCGTGATTGCCATCGGTATGATGCTGGTTATGCTGACCGGCGGTATCGATATCAGCGTTGGTTCCACACTGGCTCTCTCCGGTATGTGTGCATCACTGGTCTTCCGTGATCATCAGGAACTGCCGATCGTGGCGGTATTTGGTATCGCGATTGTGGTTGGACTGGCATGCGGACTTCTCATCGGAGCAGTGATCTCCTATGGAAAGGTTCCCCCCATCATTGCAACCATGGGCTGTATGAACGCATTCCGAGGAGCTACCTATCTTGTGGCACACAACGAATGGGTTGCAGCCATGGATTTCACGGAGGAGTACAAGAATTTCGCACAGAAGAGCTATCTTGGCTTTGGTGTGATCAATAACCTTCTGGTAATCGTAATCGTTTTATATGTGATCTTTTATATCATTTTGAAATGGATGCCGGCCGGCCGCAAGATCTACGCAGTAGGTTCCAATGCAGAGGCAGCTTCCGTATCAGGTATCAATGTTAAAAAAGTAAAGACGATCTGCTATACGATTTTAGGCGGTCTCACCGGTTTAGCCGGCGGCATGTTCACTTCACTTTATGCATCTGCACAGGGTAACATGGGTGAGGGACTTGAGATGGACTGTATCGCAGCCTGCGTAGTAGGCGGCGTGAGCATGACCGGTGGAAAAGGAAATATCATCGGAGTATTTATGGGCGCTCTCGTAATCGCCATCATCGGCAAGGGTCTTCCCCTGATCGGTGTATCACAGTTCTGGCAGAAAGCCATCAAAGGTATCATCATTCTCGTATTCGTTATCCTGAATGTATTGATCCAGCGTTCCGTTGATCGTGCAGCACTTAAGAGAAGGGAGATTTAGTCATGGCAGGAAAATCAGGTAGAGAGATTATTGCAGAACAGCCCTTCTCCTGGAAGCATTTGCTTCTTCGTTGGGAGTCTATGCTCATTCTGTTGCTTGTAGCTGTAAACATCATGAACATTGCGATTTCAGATAAATACTGGAGTGTGACGGGTCTGTTCCGTGCCACCAACTCCTTCCTCAATATCGCATTCATGGTACTTCCGATGTGTTTTATCCTGGTACTTGGAGATATCGATATTTCCGTCGGATCGATTCTGGCCTTCAGCGCTACCATGCTTGGTATCACCTACAACGCAGGTGCACCCATGGGAGTGGCAGTACTGGTGGCATTGCTGACCGGTACGGTTTGCGGCTGCATCAATGGATTGATCGCTACACAGTTTACAGAGCTGAACCCCATGATCGTCACCTTCGGTACCCAGGTCGTTTACCGTGGTCTGTGTGAGATCATTTTGGGAGATGAGTCCACCGGTGGCCTGAACAATGTCACATGGTTTTCAAATCTTTACTGGGGCAAGCTTGGCGGAGTCGTTCCTTATATGTTTATCATCTTCGTGGTGTGTGCGGTAGTATTTGGAATCGTACAGCACAAGACCACCTTTGGACGCAGAATGTATGCCATCGGTGCCAACCGTGAGGCAGCCAGATATTCCGGCATCAATGTGCAGGGAACGAGATTTATCGTATTTGCACTGACCGGCCTCTTCTCAGCAGTGGCAGCCATCTTTACTGCAGCTTCCATGGGAAGTATCAACAACGCAGTGGGCAAAGGTACTGAGATGGACGCCATCGGTATCTGCGTACTGGGCGGTATTATGACAGACGGCGGCAAAGGCAACTTCATCGGTGCGATGATTTCCGTATTCCTCCTTGGATTACTGGAGTATGGTCTCGGACTGGTCAATGTATCTTCAAACGTTATGCTGGTGGTTAAGGGCGCATTGCTGGTGATCTCAGTTATGATCCCGAATCTGAAGATTGCAAAAAAGAAAAAGAGAAAGGTTGCATAAAGCACCGACGAAAGTTTTATTTTATCCTTGGCTAAAGCGAATGACTTCACATTCGTTTGAGCATAAAACATTATCTTATGGGAGGTAAGAAAAAATGAAGAAAAAAGTATTGAGCGCATTGTTATGTGTATCCATGGCAGCTACCATGTTAGTAGGCTGTGGTGGAACAACAGACGATTCTGCAGCAGACACCACTGCAACAGATTCCGCTGATTCCGCAGAGGATTCCGCAGATTCTGCAGCAGACTCAGCAGCAGATTCCGCAGCAGATTCAGCTGATGATTCTGCAGCAGCTACCGACGCTGATCTGTCAACAGACAAGACCTACTGCCTGATCGTTAAGAGTGCCGGTAACCCTTACAACCAGAAAGAGGCTGATGGTTTCCAGGAAGCTATCGAGGCACAGGGCGGTACATTCGTACTTCAGGAGCCTGCAGCAGCAGACGCTGAGAGCCAGATCACTTGTATCAACAACGCAATTTCACAGGGCGTAGATTGTATCGCAATCGCAGCAAACGATGCAGACGCTCTTCAGCCGGCTTTAACAGAGGCTAGAAATGCTGGTATCCATGTACTTGCACTTGACTCAGCTACCAATGCAGAGTCCCGTGAAGTATTCTGCAACCAGGCAGGTATCACTCAGGTTGGTGAGACCCTGATGGAGGCTGTAAATGATATCGCTGGTGGAGAAGGAAAGTGGGCAATCCTGTCTGCTGCTTCTACCGCTACAAACCAGAACGCTTGGATCGATTCTATGAAGAGTGTTATGGAAGACGATGCTTACTCAGGACTTGAGTTAGTAGGCGTTTACTATGGTGATGATGAGTATCAGAAGTCTGTAGACCAGACCGATGCAATCCTTTCAGAGAACCCGGATGTAAAGGTGATCTGCGCACCTACTACTGTAGGTATCATGGCAGCTGCAAAGGTTGTTGAGGACAAGGGTCTTGCAGGACAGGTTAAGGTTACCGGTCTTGGATTACCTTCAGAGATGGCTGACTACATCGGAACAACCGATGAGGATGCATGCCCTTACATGTTCCTGTGGAACCCTATTGACTTAGGAAAGCTTGCCGGATATGCTTCTATCGCATTAGTAAACGGTGTGATCACCGGTGCTGAGGGCGAAGGCTTCACCGCTCCTGATGGAACAGCTTATGAAGTAACAGCAGCTACTGATGGTGGTACAGAAATCATCCTTGGTGCTCCTTTCAAGTTTGATCCGGATAACATCGACGAGTGGAAGTCTGTTTACTAAAATAGACCACAAAAGTGGGGACTGCTTCTGCAGTCCCCTTTTTACTTCAAAAATTTCAAAAACGGAGGTATTTTACTATGATCAAAGCATTTACCATGAAGCTGTATGA
>CAVITM010000051.1:0-12924 GCA_963645455.1 Moraxellaceae bacterium
CTGAAAGCCATCCCCCGACTGGTGGAAGGCATGAGTGTCGACGAAGTGGAGCAGCGCATCGGCGGCATTCGCTGCGGATTTAAGAACACCTCCTGCGGCGACCAGCTGGCGAAGGCCTGCCGGGCGGCATATGAAGAAAGCCAGAAAAATTAGATTAAAAAAGTGACGGTCAAAGCCGTCACTTTTTTAATCTACCTCATATTTTCCTAAAAACTCCTGCAGTCTCGCATTGCCTGCATCAAAGACTTCCTCGGGGGTGCCCTCCTGGGCGATGACACCGTGTTCCATAAAGATCACATGATCCGCCACATTTTTCGCAAAATTCATCTCGTGGGTGACGATGACCATGGTCATATGCTCTGCGGCCAGATCCTTGATGACCCGCAGGATGTCTCCGGTAAGCTCCGGATCCAGTGCCGAAGTAGGCTCATCGAAAAAGAGGATCTTCGGCTTCATCGCCAGGGCCCGTGCGATGGACACACGCTGCTGCTGTCCACCGGAGAGCTGATAGGGATAAGCATCCGCCTTGTCCGAAAGTCCCATTTTTTCCAGCAGTGCCCGGGCCTCACGCTCTACCTCGCCCCGTTCCCGCTTCTGCACCCGGATCGGCGCATCCATAAGGTTTTTCAGGACGCTGTAGTGGGGAAAGAGGTTAAAATTCTGAAAAACCATGCCATAATCCCGGCGAATCTCTTTTTTCGCAGCATTGTCCGCGTAGTGCACACACCCGGACTCATCCGTCCAGGCCGCACGTTTTTCCCCGTAAGTGATCTCGCCGCCGTCAATCGTCTCCAGCATGACCGCACAGCGCATGATCGTCGACTTGCCGGAGCCGGAAGGCCCGATGATGGCCAGCACCTCGCCCTCTTTGACAGAGAGGGAAATATCCCTCAGCACCTCCAGGCCGTCAAAGCTCTTTTTGATATGCTCCATTCGCAAAATATCCATCTTTTTCCGCCTCCTATCTGTAATAATTCAGCTTTTCCTCCAGCCGGGTCATCCCTGCGGACACCAGCCAGTTGAAAATAAAATAGAAGACAGCCGCTACTGCAAAGGGCACAAAGGTCGTCTCCTTCGCCACGATCTGCTTGGCGATGGTGAACATCTCCATGTAAGCCAGGGAAAAAGCCAGGGACGTATCCTTCACCAGGGTCACCATCTCATTGGTGATGGAAGGCAGCACCCGCTTGATCACCTGGGGCAGAATGATGTGCACAAAGGTCTGGGATTTTGTGTAGCCCAATACTTCTGCTGCCTCATACTGTCCCTTCGGCATAGACTCGATGCCCGAGCGGTAAATCTCCGCAAAATATGCCGCATAATTGATGGAAAATGCCAGTATGATGGCCGGATAGCGAAAACCACTGATATCTGCCCGCCATAAAAAATACGGGCCGTAGTATACGACCATCAGCTGAAGCATGAGGGGCGTGCCACGCATCAGATCAATATATAGCTTTGTGATCCCCCGCAGCGCCCGAAAGCGGCCAAACAGCTTGGCATTTGACATGCGTCCGAAGGTAATGAGCAGTCCTAACGGCAGAGAGAAAAGTAAAGTCCAGCAGAAAATACTGATGGACTTTAACATTCCTCCCGCCAGCTGCTGTAAAATCATGGCGGTAGACATCTATTTTTTGCTCCTTTTTGTTTACTTTCCGATACAGATCAGATCGGAAATATCATATTTTTCTGCAAGCTCAGCGATGGTTCCGTCCTCTGCCAGCTTGGTCAGATCCGCGTCAACAATGTCGCAAAGCTCGGTATTGCCTTTTTTAAATCCAACGGCATATTTCTCGGAATTGAGTACCTCGGAAAGGATGGTATAGCCCTCGCCACGGTTTTTGATCTGGTAGTTTGCCACACCGACATCCATGGCAACCGCATCTACAGAGCCTGCCTGAAGCTCTACGAATGCACTGTTATAATCAGAAAACTCCTGGATCGCTGCAAAGGTATCTGCCAGCTCCTTCTGATCCTCCTCTAAAAGTGTCAGTGCGGCACTGGCTGCCTGTACACCAACGGTCTTGCCGGCAAGATCTGCCAGGGAAGTGATGCCGGAATCCTCTGCTACGACGATGACCTGGCTGTTGTCCACATAAGCCTGAGACCAGGTGTAGTCATCCTCTCTGCCATCTACGGTAAATCCGTTCCAGATGCAGTCGATGGCGCCGCTCTCCAGCTCCATATCCTTGGAATTCCAGTCGATGGGCTTCTTCTCTAAGGTCCAGCCCTCCATATCACAAACGGCCTGAGCCAGCTCTAAGTCAAAACCGGTATACTCTCCGTCATCATCCATATAGCCGTAAGGCGGGTATTCTGCATCAAAGCCTACGGTAAAGGTGTTGTCATCACCACTGTCTGAGCCACAGCCTACCAGCATACCTGCGGCTAATACTGCCACCAGGGCACCTGCCAGCCATCTTTTTTCGTTTTTCATAATCATCCTCCTGCAATTGGTGCTGTAATTCACTTTACTTCGGTGATATGCTACCACAGTCACGTGCATGTGTCAACAAAAATTACTGTGGGTTATTTTTCTACTCTGACAGATCGTAGCTGTAGAGTTCCTCATTAAAGGTGTCTCCGAACAAAAGGGCCTTTCCACGAACCAGGATGGCAGCGGGCTCTGCAGGCGCACGTCCGTCTCCCAAGGAAAATGTCCGAACCACCAGGGAAAGCTTTTTTCCGGTGAGCTTTTTGATGCTGCCATTGCCGGTATCTGCAATATAGACGCCGGAGGCGTTTACAAAAAGGTCCTGGGGATTGGAGAGGCTGGCGCGCAAGGCTTTGCCGACGGCTGCTCCCTCTACTCCTTTTTTGCTTCCTGCGATAGTGGTGACGACTCCATCCTTGATCCGGCAGATCCGATGATTGCCGGAATCTGCCACGTAGAGGGCTCCGTCGTAATAATACAGCCCGGTAGGCTCATTGAAGCGGGCCTTGGTCAGGGAACCGTCTGCGCAGCCTGCTTTTCCGCCGGCGTAGGTCGTCACTTTGCCGTCGGAATCGATTTTCCGGATCACGTTGTTGCCGGTATCCGCGATATAGACTTCGCCATCTTCCCCTGTGGCCATGCCGGTAGGCCGGTTAAAACGAGCCTTGGTGCCGGTACCATTTTTATAGCCGGCTTTGCCGTTGCCTGCGATGGTAGTGACGCGGCCATTTTTATAGAGGCGAAGGGCGTGGTTCTCGCTGTCTGAGATAAGATAGCCGTTCTTGTAGGCTGTGACATCCCAGGGTGCGTTGAAACGGGCCTTTGCGGCCTTGCCGTCTTTGTAACCGCTGACATTTTCTTTTCCTGCAAGAATGCTGTAGCTGCCGTCTTTTGAACGGAGGCGCAGCACGTTGTAGGTGCGGTCTGCGATATAGGTCCGGCCGCCTGCTGCCTTTGTCATGCCGGAGGGGGCGATAGTGAGGCGGGGCGTGGTAGTGTCTGTGGCTGTTACCGTGTCTGTGGCTGCTGCGTCAGTAGTATCAGCGGCAGTGGGCAGTGCAGATGTGGCCAGCACGGTAAGTGTCAGTAAAAGTACGAGGGCCGATTTTTTCATGGATGTTCTCCTTGTATATAAAATGATGCCGGGGCAAAGGCTATCTTGCCCCAGCTTTCGCGAAATGGCCTACAGCAGTTCTTCTGCCCGCAGCACCTCAAAGCCTGCGGCCTTGCCCTTGAGGGGGACGCTGTCATGAAGGGATGTAAAACGGACACGTCCCTCCAGCCGGTCGGCAACGGCACGGCTGACGTAGATGGCACCGCCGGGGGCGTTGGCCTCCAGGCGGGCGGCCGTATTGACCGTATCACCGATAGCGGTATAGTCCATGCGGTTGGGCGCGCCGATATTGCCCACGACTGCCATTCCCACATGTACGCCGATGCCGAAGCTGACGGTCCGGCCAAAGCGTCTCTGCAGCTCTTTTTGTACGTCTGCGGAGCGTTCGATCATATCAAAAGCGGTCTTGACTGCCTTGTAGACCCCATCCTCCTGAGGCAGCGGTGCGCCCCAGAATGCCATGGTGCAGTCTCCCACAAATTTATCCAGAGTTCCCTTGTTGTCAAAAATGCAGCTGCTGGTCAGGGCCAGATAGTAGTTTAGAATCTGCACCACCACGTCGGGGCTTAGCATCTCAGACATGGTGGTAAAACCGCGGATATCCACAAAGAGCACAGTGATCTCGCAGAGTTTTCCACCCAGGGCGACTGCGTCAGATCCGTCTTTTAACAGTTCCGCCACGATCTCCGGTGCCACATAGCGCTGGAAGGTGGCCGTCACGCGACGTTTTTCCACAGCGGCACCCAGGTAGCCAAAAACAATACTGAATAGGAACTGGGTCGTGACTGCCAGGGGGATATACAGAGGCGAGAGTACATATCCGATATGATAGATCCAGGTGGCAAGGCACAAATAGCCCCCCGCCGCGGCGATCCAGCCGATGATATTGGCCTTCAGGCTTTTTCGCAGGAAAAACATGTTCCATAAAAAGGTGATCAGAAACACAGCGATGGTCTGAGGAAGTCTGGCCACCTCCTGCTTGGTCTGTCCCCGGAGCAGGGCGTCGATCATATTTGCCTGATATTCGACACCGTACATCTTGGACGTATGGTCGATGGCAGTTTTAAAATCGTCCTGCAATCCTGATGCATAAGGACCGATGAGCACGATCTTGCCTGCGTAGGCCGAAGGGTCGATCTCGCCGTTTAGCAGGTCGATGATGCCGTAGCCGTCGCTGTAGGCACCGGGCTCGCCCTGAAAAGGAACATAGTAGCGATAACCCTCATCCGTGACAGGGACGGTAGAAGCCTCCTGTCCGGTCTGCCGGCAGTAGAGCTGGTAAATCTGACGATGAAAGGCAGGGATCTGCTCCCCGTCCGGCAGATCAAGCTGCCAGATGCCGTGGCGCAGCACACCGTCGTCGTCAAACATGGAGTTGATGTGTCCCTGCCAGGTGGCATTTTTCAATTCTTCGTAGGGCTCGTCGTAGGCGGTGATGGCATAGTCATCCATATAAAAGGTGCCGTCGGCATTTTCCACCAGTTGGGAGCCAAAGGTACCGGCACAGGCCGTAACCACAGGACAGCCGGAGGCTGCTGCCTCGGCCAGATAGGTATCGCCCTCCGGATCGTCGGAAGCGCCCACGTAGAGCACGTCCAACGCGATGACTGCAGGGGCCTTGTCCGGATCCTGATTTAAAATATTGATGACGTCGCCCATGAGGCTCCTGCCCCAGGAGGCAAAGGGTCCCAAGGCATCCAGGCTCTCCTGGTCAATGCCGATGACGATGATCTTCCCATCCTGAGCCGTCGCATGCTGGTAGAGCGAGTCCGAACAAAATGTATCCTGTGCATACAGCAGATCGGAAGCGCAGATACCGGCAAAGAAGGCGGCCGAGATGATGGCTGCCAGAAAAATGCGCCATTTTTGTGTGAGTTTCATGTGTGTTCCCTTTCTGGGGAGGGGGTGTTCAATGGTGGTGAGGGGGTTATGAGCCGCTCTTCTCTTCTACTAGCGTAAGTGCCGCGGAGCTCAATCCGGCGGCATTGGTCGACGCGTTGACGGAGATCTTACAACCAGTTTTCGGAGTAACATAGTCAGTATACCCTTCTGTGTTATTCGGGTTATAGCCCTGAATCAACCGTTCCGTGTTCTGGCCGGTTATATTTATGTTGGTCTTCGGATCTTTCAACGTAATTTTGCTGCCTGTAGATTTATCCGCTGCGATCACATACGATGTAGAGAGCGTAGATCTCAGCGACAGCTGCGCCAAACGATTATCGCTCGTACTCTCGCTCGTACAATCGATGGTCAGTGCTGCACCTGTCCCCAAACGAATCAGCGCTTTTCCAGTACCGCTGATGGTGCCGATGTCTGTCAGCTTGAGCGTACATCCTTCAGATACCTGAATCTCATGTGCTCCCATGTCAACATCTGCTCCGGCGAGATTCCAGGTGAGGCTGCTGCCGGTCACTACTACATTGTTATGGAAGGTATACTCAATCGTGCCATTTACCTTCGCGAATCCATCTATCTCTTTCTTCACCTGCTCATCGAGACCGGAGGCATAGATGGTTTCACTCGTCACAGCACCATTTGTTGTAACATCCACTGTCGCAAGCTTATTTACGCCCAACAATGTGCTATCCGTCAGTTTTCTTGTAGCCATCAGAATGCCGGAAGTGCCGGTATATGTACAATTATTGCTCTTTGTCTGGCTCACAGAGCTTACACACAACTTGCCCGCATTGGTGATCGTATTCGAATCCCCCTTCAGGGTCAGATTACCAAGGAGTGCTGTAGTAGTATTTTCCAGTGTGGCGCCGTTCATGGTACATGCTTTTATCGAAAGCGTCCCGTTATTTGTCAGAGACGCGCCACTAGTCAACGTAATCGAATTACATAAAATTGAATAATCGCTTTCAAGCGTAAGACTCGCGCCGGTGGCAGCCTCCAATGTACCGTCACCTTTGATGAAAGCGGAAATACTTTGACCTTCCAAAAGCCGCAGGGTCTTACCGGACGGAATCTCACTCTCATCCTGTCCGCCTGAAGGAAGCGTTCCTTCCTCCGTCTCACTTCCAATATTCACGACATCAAAGTTGCTCAGCGCCGTCGTGATCTGCGCTACCGTAATCCCCGACCCAGTCAGTGTCGTGGAGGTCACCGTAGTCTGTCCTCCGGAGGTCGATCCACCAGATGTTGATCCACTGGTGGAATCCGTCTTCTGCTCCTCTGTCTGGGTCTGGCCGGTCTCCTGCTGCTGGAGCTTCTCGTAGGCCTGCTCAATTTTTTCTATCTCAAAATCCGTTTTTTCCTCGATCTTTTCCTGGAGAGCCGTATCATTCATGATCTCCGGCAATGCAATGGCGGGAATCTCAGCCTCCGTGAAAGCTTCTACCGTAACCTTTTGCTTTGCATCCTGATCGGCATCCGCCAGCTGGTCGGGCTGGTCTGTTTCTTTTTCTTTTTTTAATGTAACGGTGGCTGCCTGTCCGCCCTGGATGGTCACGGCATCCTCTCCGCTGCCCAGGGTCACAGAGCCCTCGATCAGATACAGCCTGGATTTTGTCTCGGAAATGATCTGTACCACGCCGCAGGTGCCCCGGATACCGGTCACCATGGTAGATGTGCGCACATTCATGCGCTCCTTGCTGGTGAGAGGCTTGCTGACATTAAAAAACAGCTGGCCTTTTTTTACCAAAAGCTCCAGCTTCTTGCCCTTCTGGCGAAGGGTCGCGCTGGAGCTCTCATCCAGCTTGACCGCTTTGCTGCTGTCCAGGCTGATGTAGGCATAGCTGTCCGATGCGGTGGAGATGGTATTGCCGTTGTACAGGCGCATGCCCTCCGTGATACGAAGGGAGGTACCGCTCTGGGTCTTGAGGGTCACCGTGCCCTCTTTTTTTACCAGCTTCATGGTGGTGGCCCGCGCCGTGGCAGCTGCTGCCGGTGTAATGGATGTTACTATCAGCGCTGCTGCCGCCAGCATGCAAAAAATCCGTTTTACTGTCTTTGTCCGTGTCATTCTGTCAATCTCCCGTCCCTTCCATCCATGCCTGACTCTGCTCAAACAAGCCCAGTAACTCCCCGTCCAGCTGTCCATCGTCAACCATGCGATGCATGATCTCCAATGCATGATCCGCCGGCATGGGCTTTTTGTAGGGTCGGTCTGCTGCCGTCATAGCCTCAAAAATATCCAAAATCGTCAGCAGACGTACCTCCCGGCAGATCTGCTCTCCCTTTAACCCCTGGGGGTATCCGCTGCCGTCCAGCAGCTCATGATGCTCAGATGCCCAGATCAGCACATCCTTATAATCGTCGCCCAGCGCCATCTGCTCTAACATCATCCGGGTCTTTCGCACGTGATCCTGCATCACGGCCCGTTCTCCATCGGTCAGGGTGCCTTTGCGAATCTGCAGCTGCTCCTTTTCCTGTTTTGTGAGCCAGCTGTGCACCGAGCCGTCCTCATCGGTAAAGGTGCGTGCTGCCAGGTCTTCCACCGCCGCCATCTGCTCATCGGGTAAAAAACCGGCTTTGTTGATGGAGTCCACCAGCTTCTGGGCATCCAAGGTGGCCTGAATGGTCTCCGTCGCTTCTGTCTGGCTCATGCGGCCTTCCAGCTGTGCGATGCGGGTGAGAAGCCGGATCCGCTCCATCCGGTCCATAACGAGGGGATAGTTGGCTGCCAGGCGGTCCTGCTTGTCCATAATCTCGATGGGGGTGATCAGCTTGCCGATGTCATGCATCCAGACGCTCACGAGAAACTCCTGGCGTTTTTTAGCATCAAAAGCCAGGTCCGGCTCATGTGCCTTCAGCCAATCCAGGAAACGTGTGGCGTATAAAACCATATTTTTTGTATGGTTGGCGTTGTAGGGGGTTCGGGCATCGATAGCGGTTGACATCACCTTGATGTAGGAGGCCAACATCTCCTGGACCTGAACCGCGTAATTCATATTGGTGAGGCAGATGGCTGCCTGGGAACCCAGGGCCAGCAAAATCTGCTCGTACTCCAGTCGAAACGGAACGACCTTCCCTTTTTCATCCAGGGCGTTGATCAGCTGCAGGACGCCGATGATATGCCCCCTGTCATCCTCCAGCGGCACCACCAGCATGGACTGGGTGTGATAGCCGGTCATGGCATCATATTTTTTCGGTCCTGAAAAATCGAAGTTTTCATTCTCATAAACGTCCGGAATGTTAATGAGTTTGCGGTAGATCACGCCGCAGGCGCAGACATTTTTTTCTGATAAAGGCACCGGAGGCAGGGTCGTGGTTCCCTTGCCGCCACCCTGATGGATGCCTAAGGAGCGGGTGATCATGATGCGAAATTCCAGCGTATCTTCTACACGAATATAGAGTGTGCCGCCGTCACACTGGGTGATGTCCATGGCCGCGGTGAGAATCCGGTCCAGCAGCCTCTCTCTGTTTTTTTCTTTTGAAAAAGCGATTCCGATATTGAGAACTTTTTGAAGTGTGTCACTGATCATAAGGTGATGATGCCTCCCTCTCTCGCAAATGAGATCTGCGCAAATCGTTTCTGTACCTGGCGGTTCAGCTCCTCCAGCTGGGTGTCCGTCCGGGAAGGGGCATGATGGAACAAAAGTCCCTGCTTCGCTCCGGATGCAGCTACCAGTTCACAAGCGCGATGCATTCCCATATGACCGAAGCCTCTGCATTGGCTCTCCTCTTCGCTGGTATATTGTGCGTCGATGATCAGAAGCTCCGTCCCCCGGGCAAACTGCGCCAGGCGTCCGGCTTCGGTCTCGTCCGGCTCACAATCCGTGGCATAGACGATCGTTTTTTCCCCGAAATCCACGCGAAAGACGCCCACGCCGCCGGGATGGCTCATGGGCAGGGCTGATACCTTGATGGAATCCGCCAATGATACCGGCTGCTCCTGTGTGATGCTGCGATAGCCGATATCTGCCTGGAAGGCCTGTGGGCCTACCGGCCAGAGGGGCTGGGCCATGAGCTGCGCAAATACCTCCGGGATCCGGGCACTGTCCTGTGCATAAAAGCAGACCTTTGCCCGGGGATCAAAGAGCATGCGGCTCATAGGAATCCCCAGGAGATGATCCAGGTGAAAATGGGATAAAAATACATGCACACAGGGATAGTCCTCCCAGATCCGTTCCGGCAGGTTCAAAAATCCGCTGCCTGCATCAAAAACGAGAGCCTGGGAGTAGCCGTCCGCCGCCGTCCCAAGCTCTACCAGCACACAGGAAGTCCCTCCGCCGAATATCTGAACCCTAGGGCCGCTCACCGGTATGCTGCCGCGGGCGCCCAGAATCGTCACACGCGCTATGGAATCCCTTTTTGTTTCTGTCTGTTTATCCACGTATTTTCTCCGTAAATGCTGTATTTTGCAATAGATTCAGGATCCGCCTGCGAATCCTGCTGCCGAGGCACCTCTCCTAATAGGAGATCACCTCTGCGCCGTCCTCGGTCACCAGTACCATATATTCCCACTGGGCGGAGGGCAGATGATCCTTGGTAATGGCTGTCCAGCCGTTGTCCTCGTCGATATAGATGTCTTCTGCTCCCATGTTGACCATGGGCTCGATGGTAAACATCATGCCGGGCACGAGAAGCATATCCTCGCCGCTTTTTGTATGATAGCTGACCCACGGATCCTCATGGAACTCCAGTCCTACGCCGTGTCCGCCGATCTCACGGACGATGGAATAGCCGTTGCTGTAGGCGTGGTCATGGACTGCCTGACCCATATCGCCCAGGTATCCCCAGGGCTTTACTGCTGCCAGTCCCTTGTCGCAGCATTCTTTTGTGATCTCTACGAGACGTTTTTTCTCGGGGCTGACCTGACCGATGCAAAACATCCGGGAGGAATCAGAAAAATATCCGTTTAAAATAGTGGAGCAGTCCACGTTGACGATGTCGCCTTCTTTTAAAACCACTGACTCGTCGGGAATTCCATGGCAAACCTGCTCGTTTACAGAGGTGCAGACGCTCTTGGGAAAGCCCTGATAATTCAGGGGTGCGGGGATCCCTCCCATCTTTGTGGTGAGGTCGTAGACGATGTCGTCGATCTGCTGGGTGGTCATGCCCTCGTGAATCTGATCTGCTACGGCATCCAGCACGGCGATATTGATCTTGGCGCTCTGGCGGATGCCTGCGATCTGGTCGCGGTTTTTGATCAGTGTATAGTCCGGTACGATATGTCCCTCGTCCTGCAGTCTGCGAATGCGCTCGTCTGCTGCCATGTGACACTGCTTATATTTTCTGCCGCTTTTGCACCAGCAGGGATCGTTTCTTCCGATCTTGATCTGTCTGGCTGCGTAATTGTCCGCATGCGGTCTTCGACTTAAATTCATTGGTTCATTTTCTCCATTCTATTGATCCTGCCGGATCTTTTATTCTTAAAGTACTCTCCGGACTGCGAGAATCGTACGATAGGTGGCAGTCTGGGTCGCGATACCCACGGCTGAGCTCTGGGCGCCGACGATGCGTCCGCCTCCCATGTAGATGGCCACATGTCCGCTATAGCAGATCAGATCACCGGGCTGGGCGTTAGCATAGCTGACTCCCTGTCCGCAGCTGCGCAGCAGATAAGAGCTATGGGGCAAACTAATGCCAAAATGGGCATAGACACTCATGACAAAACCGGAACAGTCCGCGCCGTGGGTCAGGCTGGTGCCGCCCCATACGTAAGGATTGCCGATAAACTGGGTCGCATAATTTACCACGTCCTGTCCGCTGACATTGGTGCGATAGTCGGGATCTGCTCCATCATCGCCGGAGCTGCTGCCAGAGTCTGAGGATCCAGAGGATGAGGATCCGGAAGATGAGCTGCCGGAAGATGAGCTGCCGGAGCTGTCAGACTGCTGCTGTTGTTGCTGTTGCTGCTGCTCCTGCTGCCGTCGCTGCTCTTCTTCGCGTCTTCGCTGTTCTTCTTCGGCTGCGATCCGGGCCTGCTCTGCTACGATGATGTCGTTCTGTTCCTCGATGGTCTGCTTGTACTGGCTGGCCAGCTGCTGAGCCTTGGCGAGCTGTGTATCGAAATCGCTCATGGTGGCCCGCTTGTTGGTGAGCATTTTTTCCAGCTCTTCGGACTGCTGCTCCTGATTCTCCTTGAGCTCTACCATGTCCTGCTCTTCCTGCTCGAGAGATTCTTTTAAGGAAGCGACCTCCTCCACAGTCTCCTGATATTCGGTGAGCTGCGTGCGGTCATATTCGTAGATCTGGTTGAAATATTCGACGCGGTTTAGGATGTCTGCCATACTGCCAGCGCCCAGCAGTGACTCCACGAGGGCGTTGTCACCCCGCTCATACATGAAGCGGATGCGCTTTTTCATGCTCTCGTACTGCTGGTCTTTTTTCTCCTGGGCTGCCTCCAGATCGGTAGTCGCCTGGTCGATATCTTCTTCTTTTTGTGCGATCTCGTCTTTTAGCACGTCGATGTCCAGCAGCAGTGCGACCAGCTCGGAATCCAGGTCGTCGATCTCCTTCTGAAGGGAATCCTGCTGTGCCTCGATATCAGAGATCTTATCGTTGGTCTGATTCAGCTGTTCATTGGCTTCGTTGATCTTGTCTTTTGCATCATCGATGGTGGATGCATCTGCGCCGGAAGCCATGCCGGCGGCCAGAGCCACTACCAGTGCGGCAGCGATCAGACGTTTTCCTTTTATTTTTCGTGTCATTGCGTCCTCCGTAAAACAAACTCCTTCACAGTGGAGTATAGCACGTTCAAACATGGATTTCAACCAAGGTTCCTGATTCCCATCACATCTAAACATGCCTATTAGCCTCTCACGAGCAAGCTCGACGAGCCTAATGGCATATTTAGATATAGCTGTGAATAGTAACACTCTTGGAAACAAAAAAACCTTTTTGCTGACTGGTTAAGCATGTCAGTAAAAAGGCTTTTTGCATGTTACCTGCATAAGTCGGTGCATTAGCACAGTTTCATTCGGATCTCCCTGGTAATGATATCAGTGTAGGAAAAGGACAATAGCTGCGGTGGATTGAATCCATCGGTGCTGTCTACGAGAATGGTGAATACACTGGGGTATGCGCCTTGAATGGTGCCTTCCTGAATGTCGACCTTGTTGCGTCCACGATCCAACTGAATCACAACCTTATTGCCGCAACGCTGATGCACGGATGCGCGCACCTTGCTGATGTCAGATTGTTTCATCCTGTTTCCTCCCTTATGCGATTTTATGAATTCTTTCCGGCCTAGTTTACCACAAGATGTAGTGTCATGTCAATGTGTAATTTGTGGTCTTCCACAACATTCTGGTGTTGAGGGGTGGCTGCGGTACAAAATGTAGGCGGGGGCTTGTGGTTGTGGCTTCGCGGTAGTGCAGTGGCTGCGGTAGGTTTCCGTGGCCCCGGACGCAGCTCCCGCGAGTCACACCTCCGGGGCTGCGGGCTTGGCGGTACCTCTCAGACTGCTCAGATTGCCCGGACGGCGTCG
>CAVITM010000052.1:0-12849 GCA_963645455.1 Moraxellaceae bacterium
GTCTTGAAGCCGGTGATATGTGTGCCGCCCTCTGCGTTGTAAATGTTGTTGCAGAAGCCTAAAATATTCTCATGGAACTCATTGGTATACTGAAAGGCTGCCTCGACCTCGATGCCCTCGCTCTCGCCCTTGAAATAGATGACGTCATGAATCGTCTCGAGATTTTTATTCAGATCACGCACAAAGCCCTTGATCCCTTCGGGCTCATGATATTCGATATGCTCGGATCGCCCGTCGCGCTTGTCCTCATAGATAATAGTCAGGTCCGGATTCAGATAAGCCGTCTCATGCATCCGGCTCTTGACATCGTCACCCTTGAATCTCGTCTTTTCGAAGATCTCGGGATCCGGAAGAAAGTTGACCTTGGTTCCGGTCTTTTTTGTTTTTCCGATCACAGGAAGGAGACCGTCCTCCAGCTCTAATACCGGATTGCCCCGCTCGTAGCGGTCATGATGGATATAGCCCTCTCTGCTGATCTCCACGTCCATATAGGTAGACAGCGCATTCACCACGGAAGAACCTACACCGTGCAGTCCGCCGCTGGTCTTGTATGCTTCGTTGTCAAATTTGCCTCCGGCATGCAGCGTTGTAAAAACCAGTCGCGCCGCAGAGACACCCTTCTCGTGCATCCCCACCGGAATCCCGCGGCCATTGTCCTCCACGGTACAGGATCCGTCCGCCTCCAGTGTGACGCGGATCAGATCACAATATCCTGCCAGATGCTCATCCACCGAATTGTCAACGATCTCATAAATCAGGTGGTTGAGTCCCTTGCGTGACACGCTGCCAATATACATGCCGGGACGCTTGCGAACCGCCTCCAGGCCCTCTAATACCGATATACTGCTGGCATCGTATTTGCCCTTTGCCATGCCTATTGCCCCTCTTTCCAAAATATCTAGTGCCGATTATAACACAACTGCTTGTTTTGCGTAAAGAGATTTTTGACTTTTTTCGAACATTTGTTCACTGTTGTTTTTCAATAATATAAAAGACGCCTTCCTCCCTGGGGCGGATCTTCGTCTCCTGAATCAGGGAAAGCTCCCGGCTCAGCCGCAGGTTTTTCTTTACAAAGCCTTCCTCCGTGGCATATAAAAACAGATGCCCATGTAGGTTCAAAAGCTCTGCAAATTTTTTGAAGCTGCTGCTGTAGAGGGCGTCCAACTCCTCCCTGGTCTTTTTGCCCCGCCGGGGCAGATCTGCAAAAATCTCCGTCATAGAATGCTTGGATGTAAACTGGGTAAAATCCTTTGTAATAAAATTGCAGGTCACACCGGCAGCCGCTGCATTTTCCCTGGCTCCGACGATGGCCTGACCGTACAGATCCACTGCATAATTGTCATATGCCTTCATGCGAAGATTCCGCTCGATCACAAAGGTTCCCACACCGCAAAAGGCATCCAGCACCACCGCCTGTTCGCTTAAGTAGGGGCGGGACAGCTCGATGAGTGCCGCAGCCAGTGAGGGATGCATGGACGCAGCGATGGTCTGTTTTCTCCATGCAAACCGTTCGTCCGCAATTGTATACAGCTTCAGACAGGGATAAAAGCTTCCGTCCTTCGTGCGTGTCAGACGAACCTCCACCTCATAATCCGTGGTGGAATTCAACAGCTTCCCGCCACTGCCCCCTTCCAGCGCCTGGGCCAGCTCCTTTGCAAGAGAAATCTTTGTGGCCGGATCCTCCATACCCCGCACTTCGATGCGAAAATAAAAGGGTGCCTCCTCTGAGTGGGTCTGCTCTAACAGTGTGACCAGCCCGCCTTCTAACAAGGCCTGGGAGAGTTCCTCTGCCGATCCGCGGATCGTTCCCTTGATGCGTAATGTGAAAAGCAGTTCCCGGTAAGTATGCAGCCTGCAAAGTCTGGACAATTCCTTTGTCCGCACCCGCACTCCAAAGGGATGAAGGGCTGTGCGCACTTCCTCCCTGCTAAGGGAAGCCAGCTGTTTTTGCAGTGGCTGGCGCAGGGCAGATTCCGTGGTAAATATAACATCGTTGATCCGATTCCAGCCGCTAAAGGTATGCTTTTTCGTGGCACCATTTTCGGATAAAAGCTGCCAGAGGAGATCACGTTCCTCTGCTACATGCTTTTGCTCCTCAGGGTCAGGCCTATATGCCAGAAGATCCTCATACCGCTGACGCAATGCATCCAGATATTCTGTCACGTCCAGTCCCTTGAATGCCTGCACGTAGGCACTTTTTACAAAACGGGTCTGCTCGGTCTTATAGGCATCAAACAAAGCACCCAGGCTCTCCTGTGCTCCCAGCTCTCCCAGCAGCAGTGCCGCATTTTTTCGCACCTTTGCATCCTCATGGGACAAAAGTGCCTCCAAAAGCTCCAGAGCCTGTTTTTCTCCACGCAGCTTCTCTGCTGCCTGGGGATCCTTCCTGCAAAGCAGCTTCCATTCGATCAGATTCCCGCGAACATTTTCTCCACGGCCAATCGCCTCTAAATATTGATCCATATCCGATTCTCCATCTATTTATCTCGTCAGCTGATACATTAGGGCATTCACTATGGCTGCCGCCACATTGGAGCCGCCCTTTCGCCCCTTTGCTACAATGTAGGGCAGGTCCGAGGATAAAATCAGCTCCTTTGCCTGCACCACATTGACAAAGCCCACCGGCACACCAATGATCAGCCCCGGCCGGTAGTTCTCCTGCTCCATGAGCTCATGTAACCGAATCAGGGCGGTGGGGGCATTTCCAATGGCAAAGATTGTCTCTCCCGGCAGCTGCGAAGCCTTTGACATAGCTGCGGCAGAGCGGGTCGTGCCCTCCCCTCTGGCAGCCTGTGCCACATCCTCATCTGAGATAAAATTATATACGTTTCCACCCAGCTTTGAAAGTGCTGCCTTGTTGATGCCTGCCATGGCCATTTTCGTATCGGTGACAATATTGGCTCCTGCCAAAAGCAGCCGGTGTGCCTGTTCCACCACTCCCGGCGAAAATACCAGTGTATCCGCATAATCAAAATCTGCCGTGGTATGTATGACACGCTTGACGATAGGCTCAATCAGCGGATCAAAGATCCGCCCTCCCAGCTCCTGCGTAATGATCTCAAAGCTGCGGCGCTCGATCTGTTCCGGCGGCAGCTGTTCAATGACAGGCTGCGGCTGTGAGGTTTCTTTTCTATCATTCATGTGTTTATCCCCATCAATCCATAAATATATTCCAGATTCAGATGCTCCCGCAGGGATGCGGCCAGCAGGTCAAACTGCTGCGCCCGGTATTCTTCCAGGGATTGTCCCTTTTCTTCCTGCAGAGCGATTCCCCGCTTACGGGCCAGTGCTGCCGTAAGAGCACGCAGCACTTCCTCCCCGTCAAAAAAGCCATGGACATAGGAGCCGTAGACCCGATCCAGCGCCAGGCCATCCATCTTCTCCACGCCCTTGGTATCATCCCAAAGCTGCACCAGAGACGGCGCCTCCGAAACCAGATGTGTCTGGCCCATATGGATCTCATATCCCTTCACCGGAGCACCGGAGAGCTCCCGTAATGCTCCATCAATGGAACCGACCTTGCCATGGACACGGGTCAGTATTTTCTCTTCTCCAAATACCGTCTCCGTCGGCAGATAGCCAAGCCCTTGCAGCCTGCCGCCGCCCTCTGCTCCCTGGGGATCGCTGATGGAGCGGCCCAGCATCTGATAGCCGCCGCAGATACCGAATAAAATAGTGCCGCCCGCATATGCCTTTGCAATGGCCGCTTCCATGCCGCTGCTTTTCAGCCAGCGCAGATCGTCCATGGTATTTTTCGTACCAGGCAAAAGGATCAGATCCGGCGTCCCAAGCTTCTGGGGCTGGTTCTCGTAACGCAGTGCCATATGCTCCCCATGTTCAAGCATGAGAAAATCCGTAAAATTAGACAGATGGGGCAGCCGGATCACCGCCACATCAAACAAGCCATCTGTCCTGCGCCGCGTCAGGCGCTCACTGAGGGAATCCTCATCCTCCAGATCGATGTGCCAAAAAGGAGTCACACCAACTACCGGAATATGGCAAAGCTGCTTTAGCTGTTCAATGCCGGGATCTAAAATGGACCGGTCACCACGGAATTTATTGATGATGAGTCCCTTGACTCTTGCCCGCTCCTTATCTTCCAGCAGCGCCACCGTACCCACCAGCTGGGCAAACACGCCGCCCCGGTCAATATCCCCCACCAGCAGCACCGGCGCATCCACAAGCTGAGCCAGGCCCATATTTACAATATCATGTTCCTTCAGATTAATCTCTGCCGGCGAACCGGCCCCTTCGATGACAATAATATCATTTTCCGCAGCCAGCGCATCATAGGCACGCCTGATGTCCGGCAGGAGACTTTTTTTATAGGAAAAATAGTCCTTCGCACTCATATTGCCCCGGGACTGGCCGTTCACAATCACCTGGGAACCCACATCGCTCATAGGCTTTAGCAGAATCGGATTCATCAGCACGGAAGGCTCGACGCCTGCCGCCTGTGCCTGCATCACCTGGGCACGCCCCATCTCAAGTCCCTCTGCTGTGACAAAAGAATTCAGTGCCATATTCTGCGACTTAAAAGGGGCAACCCGGTAACCGTCCTGGGCAAAGATCCGGCAAAGGCCGGCCACCAGCAGGCTCTTTCCTGCTCCCGACATTGTTCCCTGTATCATAATATTTCTGGCCATAGCAACCTCATTTCCAGTCCGCCAAAACGCTTAAAAGCTGTAGATTTTCTTCATGTGTCCGCACACAGACGCGGTATGCGCCATCATCTAATCCTCTGTAATTGCTGCAGTCCCGGATCAGTATGCCTCTGGCGAGGCAATACTCATACAGCCCTTTTTCCCAAAGAAAAAAAAGATAATTCACCGCTGAAGGAAATACCTTCGCCCCCAGGGACTCCAGCTGTCCCCGCAGCCACTCACGCTCTGTGCGAATCTTTTTTGTGGTATCAAGGAGCCACTCGCGCTCCTTCGTGGCCGCAATCCCTGCACAGGCTGCCGGCAGGGATACATTCCACTCCGGAAGCTCTCCCTTACATGCGTCTAACAGCCCCCGGTCACAGCAAAGCATATAACCGATGCGAAGCCCTGCACAGCCATGGGTTTTCGTAAAGGCCTTTAGAAGTACCAGCCTCGGATACTGCTGCAAATACTGCCTGATGCTGTAGTGATCTCCATCCTCTAAAAAATCAAGAAAGCATTCATCCACCACCAGCCGGATCTGATGCTTGACCGCAAGCTGCACCAGCTCAAAAAGATACTCCGGGGAAAGCAGGGCTCCGGTAGGATTGTTTGGATTGCTGAGCACCACCACATCCGGCGACTCTGACCGGATCTGATTTAAGAATGCTTCTCCCGGCAGATAACTATTTCCCGGCTGTGTCCGAAAAAATGTAATCTGCGCACCAGCCTGCTTTAGTGTGCGCTCATATTCATAAAATCCGGGAGCTAAAAGAAGTGCCCGCTTTGGCCCAAGTGCCCGCATCAGTGCGGCCAGCAGCTCTGACGCACCGTTTCCGCACAGGACAAAAGATGCATCCATATGCTCATAAGTGCCGATTGCTTGGCGAAGAGCCCCCTGATCCGGATCCGGATAATGAACCGACTGCTCTACACCACAAAATGCCGCCTCACGCACATGAGGCGGCATGCCATAGCAATTGCAGTTGGCTGAAAAATCAATCACGCCGGGATGTTCATAGATATTTCCTCCGTGAATGCTCATATCTTTTTCTCCATAAAACTGTCAAAACTTATTTTTTCCGGTGATATACTAAGCCTGGCGATAGTAAGCCTCCAGCCGGCTTCGGCAAGCTAAAAATACCCGCCGCAGGTTGGGGTCAAACTGGGTGCCCATGCCCTCCAGCATGATCTGGCAGGCCTTCTCATAGCTCATGGCCTCCTTGTAGCAGCGCTTGCTGACCAGTGCATCATAAACATCCGCAATGGCCATGATCCGGGCTTCAATGGGAATCATGGTGCCTACCAGACCTTCCGGATAGCCTTTTCCATCCCACCGTTCGTGATGATATCTGGCAATATTATAGGCGGTATCTACAAAATGCTGCTCCTCCACGCCATCTAACAGGATATGCACCAGCTCCCCACTCTTGACGGAATGAGTCTTCATGATCTCATATTCCTCAGCAGTCAGGCGACCGGGCTTGCATAAAATCGAAGAATCGATGGAGATCTTGCCCAGGTCATGCAAAGGCGCCGCCCGCACAATATCATCTGCCATCTGCTGGCTGATGGTGGTTCCCTTTAAACGCATCAGCTCATTGATCAGAATATCCATCACAGCACTGGTTCGCTTGACATGACCGCCGGTGTTGTTGTCACGGTTATCGATGATATTCGCCATACCAAGGGTGACTTTTTTCTGAATGTCGGTGATATGCTCGGTCTTCTTTTCCACCTCAGCACTTAAGGTCTGGTTGTAGGCATCCATGATGTCCATGGCCTTCTGTTCCTTGGTGGCATCCCGGATGTCAAACAGATAGCCTTTTGGCTTGCCGTCCCGGTGCATGGAAAAACTGGTGATCTCGTAAACGTAGGTCACTTCGCCCTGAGTGACCCGCCGGGAGGTAGTCTTATCCTTTTCAAACTGGGCGATCATCTGACGGAAAATCGTCACATCCTCCGGCAGATGTTCATCCACACGCTGCTCTTTCAAAAAGGGTTCAAAATCAAATGCTGTGTCATTGCAGCTCATAAAGCGCTGCTTGAGATCCAGTACCACATAGCCGTGGGCGCTGAAATATTTCTGCCGCTGGGAAAGCACACAGGAAATATCATGCATGTGCTCCAGATCGTAAGTCGCCACAATCACTCCGGAGCTCAAAACATACAAATAGGGCAGGATGGAAAAATCTACATCAATCACCATCTCTGCGGCATATACCATAACAAACAGGCTGGCGACCAAGGAATAATTGAAAAGCACATGCCGGGAATGGGTGCCATTTTTTAAATGCAATCGAATGAGAAAAATGACCGTCATGGCAAGAACAGCCACCAGATAGACCACATGAATGATCTTTAATGGTCCGGAGGTCATCTTTGTCACGCTGCCGGCAGCGGTACGGGTCACTGTCATGGTGGCATAATACCGGGTCGTGTCAAAGGAAGCCCAGACAACTGCCGCATGGGCAAAGGCCAGCCCATATCCCAGAGCCTTCTGCCACCATTTCACACGAATGCCAAAGGAATGCAGCATGGCAAAAAATGCCAGCATCAAAAGCACTGAGCTGTCCAGATAAATAAAGCAAAATGCCAGCTTGGCCGCCTCCGGTGTGGTCACTCTGGTTTTGAGCCAGTAACCCAGTATGACCACCGGAATCAATATGAGAATGGACCAGTCATAAATATTGATATTGTCGTAGTTTCTCATACCCATATACACCAAGATCAGAATGGATATGACAAGACAGATTCCAAAGCCTATTGTAGCCATGTTCCCCGCTCCTTACTCCTTTTCATCAGATATCCGCATTCAGATCGATGGGCCCGATCCCGGTCTCATCTACAATATCCTGTTCTATCTCGAAATAAAATTCACTGCCCTCACCATACTGGCTGATCACATGGAGCTGAGAGCCCATAAGACTTAGAATCCCTATCACAAGACCCAGTCCGATGCCGGTGTCCTCCACGGCATCACTGTCCTTTTGATCAGCCCGGGCAAAACGCTCACTCAGCTTGTCCAAATCATTCTCACGAATACCGATTCCCGTATCCCTGACAGAAATCAGCAGATGCGCCTTGCCGTCTCTGTTCTTGCCAAAAACGGAGAGCTTCACACTGCCTTCATGGGTATGACTGACCCCATTCGTGATCAGATTTACAATCACCTGCTTTAAGCGCAGGGCATCTCCCATCAAAAGATCCGGGATATTCTGGGAGATCTCATACTGAAAGTCCAGATGTTCAAATTCTGACCGCATTTTTACCATGCCCACTACATCGGTCAGCAGCTGCCGGAAGGAATACTCCTCGTTTGCCAACTCCATCTTATCTGCCTTAAGCTTGGACAGATCTAAAATACCATCGATGATGGAAAGCAGCATGTGGGAAGTAGAGTCGATGTTCCTTGCATAGGATTGGATAGCCGGATCCTCTGACTCCTGAAGGATCCTGGTATTTAATCCGATCACGCTATTGATGGGAGTACGGATCTCGTGGGACATATTGGCAAGGAATGTGCTCTTTGCCTTGTTCTCATATTCGGCCTGACTTGCCCGGTTTAAGGCCGCTTCGATCTCCTTTTTTTCTTCGTCAATATTCTGGATCGTAAAAATAACATTTTCCAGTTGGCCCTCTTCTGTGCGATCCATGGCAGAAAAACGAACCTGACACCAGCCGTAATGCAGGCTGTTATATTCAAACGCAACCGTATTCCGTTCCTTCAGCCGCTCCGGCAAAGTGCTTAAGTCAGCGAACTTTTCAGCCATCTCCTTGTACTCCGGGGCGCTGTCATAATCAAACATATTGGTAAGCTGCTCCGATGCCGACAGATTGTGGGGGCGCAGCTTTTCAGAGGCCTCATCCACAAAAATCGGTGTCAGTGTATCATGGGGCAGATCGATCATATAGATAATGGAATAAATATCAGACAGGGAGCGGATGCCGGATTTTTTCAGCTCCATCTCCTTGACCGCATGCCTGTAGGTAATATCCGATGTCACATAAAGCAATACCAGCACCACCCAGATGAGGACTCCTGCCATCAAAATGTAAATATTACATCCGTCGAAAAAGGTGCGGTGATACTGATAGGTGACCTGAAAATTACTAAAATCCGGTGTGTCCAGATAATAGACGATAAAGCCCCAGGTCAGCTGACTTCCGGCATCGATCACATTTTCACTTTCCTTCACTGAGGGATAATAGATAAAATAATCTCCCTTTGTCAAAGGAATCAGAATGTCTCCGTCATACAAGTAATCCAGGGACAGATCATCTGTGGTACATGCACGCAGGTCAAGGGTCTGCACCTTTTCCACGCCCTTTACGTTCTGGTGGATCTCCATGGTGCCGCACCAGGCCTGATTCAGAAAAATATCTCCCACAACATCCACCCGCAGCTGCCAGCCATCGATCTGATATTTGGAACCATTGGCGAAGGTGCCATCAATGGTCTGGGCCGTCAGATCCACAGTCTCGCCGTACAGATCATAATCACGCTTGAGCCATTTGTTGGCATCTCCGGACCTGCCGGCGATGGTAAAGCTCACTTCCTTCGACTGGCTTGAGTTATCCAGCACATGTTCCCTGCTGTTAAAATTGGAAAGATAGAGAATCTCCGATATAAATGCTATGATCAGGACGATCGGCATGATCATCAGAACTTTTTTTGTTCCTTTTAATCTCCCGCCTGCTGCCTCCATTTTCATAGTCCTCCTTTTCGTCACACCCTGTGAAAAAGTGTAACACAGCTGTGGCCATTTGAAAAGTATCCCCATCACCCGACAGCTGTGAATCCGGTCATTGGTCAGGAAACTTGCCATTGATATCCTTAAAATGATCGATGTCAGCCTCGCTTGCGGTGGTGTTTGTTTTTTTCTTCTTGTACATCTCCGTATCGGCCTGGGCCACCAGCGTTTCCGGTGTATCCACATCCCGCTGATAGGCGGTTGCTCCGATGCTTAGGGTAATCATCATCGGAAGTTTTTCTTTCACCGAGTATTGCTGCACCAGATTCTGAAGCTTTGTGGCCACCGATTCAATAGACTTTCCCTTAGGCAGCTCCACGATCATGGCAAACTCATCTCCACCATACCGCACGCAGAGGTTCCTGCTATTCTTACAGGACTCCGACAGTGCCTTCGCCACCGTCTGTAAGACCCGGTCCCCCTCCAGATGTCCGAACTTGTCATTGAACACCTTGAATCTATCCACATCCATAAAAAGGAAATAGAGATCCCGATCCTTCGGCAGATGACGAATGCGCCTAGCCAGCTCCTCTTTCAGATGCTTTCTGTTATGAATTCCTGTCAGGGGATCAATCACCGATTCCCCCTGAATAATCTCCGTATAGACAATCAGAAAAGACAGCACCGGGGAGGTTGACAGAATCGGAAATTGCTGTAAAAAGGCCTGGATCACCGCACAGACAATCGCAGGAATCGAAAAAGACATATAGGTCAGAAACTTTCCTCTCATTCCCCGGTATGACTGTTTCAGCGCCAGTTCCATATAGCGGATCGACGCCACCAGAACATAGCAATAGGGAAGAATATGCTGCAGATAGAAGAGCGGGCCACGCTGATACACGCCATTGGCGTCAAAGTAAAACATGCAGCCATTAAAATTCGAGATCACAAGCAGAACAAATAATATCGCGATGGGAAATGTGGCCACACTCCACCATTTTCTCAGTTTGTTGGGATATCTGCCATAGGTTGCCTCCGTAAAGAAAAGCCAGAAATAAGAAGAAATCGCAAAGGAAAGAAAATATCCTGCATTGAAGCATTTCAAAAGCTCCCGGGGTATGGCAAGCTGCCCATGAAGGCCAAGGATCCAGAAGGCATCAAACAGATTCATCAGCATGGAGAACAGCATCGAACTCTGAAAGCACCGTCTGCTTGTCACCTGTTCCAGTCCCGCGCGATGAACCTGTAACATCATAATGGTCAGAACAATGATGTTGACTATATTAATCTGTACATAAAGGTAACTCCCCATGTGCACCTACCTCCTACCCTTTTCCCGGTTCAATCACGACCCCGTGAGATTGACCTAAGGTCGTACGAAAAGTCCCATATATCTCCCTCAATCCTAACACAATTTTTATTGATTAGCAATGAATTAGCCACCCCGTCCTGCAAGGTGATCCGCATCATCTAAGCAGCCAAAGTCCCAGGCATACAGCCATGGCAAGCATCCAGCCAAAACATGCACTGTAACGCATCAGGCTGACTGCCCTTAAAATATCCTCCTTTTGCACCGGCCGTCTGTCATCTCCGATGGTAGGCTTTTTCACCAGCAAGCCAAAATAGCTGGCATCTCCCGCCAGACGGATTCCCAGCACTCCGGCCATGACACTCTCAGTCTGTGCGGAATTGGGACTTGCGTGGGCATAGCGGTCTCTCTTAAAAATATGCCAGGTATCAGAAAAGCTGACTTTCGGGATTCCCTCTTTTTTCGTCCAGCGTTTTTTTAGGGGCGGACTGACAAGGAGCATAAGCAGTGCAGACAGGCGGGCCGGAATCAGATTGAAAAAATCATCCAGCCTGGCTGCCGGCGTGCCATACCACCGGTAGCGCTCATTTTTATAGCCCACCATGGAATCCATGGTATTGACTGCCTTGTAAAAATAGGCAAGTGGCGCGCCTCCAAGCATTGCATAAAACATGGGTGCGATCACACCGTCAGATGTATTTTCCGCCACAGTTTCGATGGTGGCCTTACAGACTCCTCCCTCGGAGAGCTCATCCGTATCCCGGCCGACGATCCTGGCAACCCGTGCTCTTCCGGCGCTCAGACCCTCGGTGCGCAGCGCTTCATAGACTGCCAGACTCTCCCGCTCTAAGGTTTTCTCTGCGAAGGCGAAGGCCAGCAGCATGCTCTCCCATGCCAGACCCACTGCCGGATGCAATGCGTAGGCAGCCACTGTAAGAGCAAGCGGCACTGCCGTAGAGATGGCCAGCACAAGCGCCACCAGAAGGAGGCCGGCTCTGTGCATGCCTTTTTTTGTATCCGGAAATTTATCTCTCGTATGCTTCTCTATCTGGCTGCATAAGCGTCCGATCAGACAGATGGGATGCCAGGATACCTGGGGATCGCCAAGCAGCTGATCGATAATTCCGGCAAATAATAATGTAAAACATCGATACTTGATCCAGTTCATCTGCTCTCCCTATTTGATGCGTGTCGCCAGGCCACAGGTCATGCGGTATACTTCATCGGCCCTGGCTGCCAGCTCACAGCTGATACGGCCCACCACCTCCCGGTATTCCCGTTCGAAGGCATCCATCGGAACAAGTCCGCAGCCAATCTCCGCCACAACAATCACTCCCTCTGCATATTCCGTCTCTATCTGACCCAGATGTTCCTGACAGTTTTCTCCTTGTTCCATCCATCCCCGGATCAAAAGCTGCAGGTCATCACAGACCTGTTCCGACAAAGTATGGGCAAAAGAGGTTTTCCCCTGATGCATTCCACCCACAACTAATTTCATAAGCATTCTCCTATCACAACAAAGGCTGCCATCAGGCACTCACACATCTGCAGAAAAAATCCAGCCAGATCCCCTGTGACACCGCCGAACTGCCGCCTTGCCATCCGTACATAACAAAAAAAGGCCATTCCTGCGGCAGCTGTCATCAGAATCATATTTTTCGGCATCCAGATACATCCCGCCACAAAGACAAGCAGCAGCTCCAGCATGCAAATAACGCCCACCTGTTTTCTATGAGCCCCGTCCTGGAAGGTAGCTGCCAGCCCGCTGTTTTTTGCACAGGGCAGATATACAACGGAAAAACCGCTGAGGCAGCGGCTCATCACAAAGGAAAGAGCCAGTGCCTGGGCACCTTTTTCTGATACTTGGGACCACAATCCAAAATTCGCCGCAAAGAGGCTGCAGCCGCCAATCACCGCAAAAGCTCCCACATGGGGATCCTTCAGTATCTCCAGCTTTTTTTCTGTGGAAGCATAGGAGTGAAGCGCATCACAGGTATCTAAAAATCCATCCAGATGAATGCCTCCTGTGAGCAGCAGCGGAAGCAGCACGTAGCCCGCCGCTGAAAGTCCGTCGCTGAATGAAAACATCGTCGCTATCATACTCCACCCATAGATACATGCGCCGATGACGACTCCCACCAGTGGGAAAGCGCACAGCACATAGCGCATATTTTCCTTTTCCCAATCCGCCCGGGGCATGGGG
>CAVITM010000053.1:0-12217 GCA_963645455.1 Moraxellaceae bacterium
CTCCATTGCGCAAAAGTCAGCAAAACAGGCATACCGCTGCTCGCGCTGCTGCTTTCACGGATTACCCATAACAGAATCGACCTTGGAGCAGTGAATGATCTACTATAACGCAGCAGCTCCCACATAATCTACCCGGCTGCGGAGCCGGCGGTATCCCCTCAGCTGCGACTTTTGCCCGGCGAGCGCAAGCGTATTGATGACGTACCTCATGTCATAACTGGAGACCGAGAGCTATGTGTGCGAGCGAAGCGAAGGACACCTACCGAACTGCCACTGGCAGTTCGCCACGGATGCATGGCAACATCGAGCCGAGGTTGAAGAGAAAGCGCGACGCCGTCCGGGCAATCGGAGCAGTCTGAGGGGTGCCGCCGAGCCCGCAGCCCTGATAAACCTCGCGGGAGCTACGGCCGGTGCCAAGAATACGTATACATAGCCAGACATATACCGGGCAGCCAACGAAGTACCGCGTAGCCAGTTTATCTACCGCAGCGCCAGCAGCGCCAGCACGTATTCGTAGACCCGTGCCGTGGAGGAGATGGAGAGCGTCTCCTCTACGGTGTGGATGTGGTGCAGATCCGGCCCGATGGAGATAGCATCGAGGCCAGGGAGCTTGGCGGCTAGAATGCCGCACTCCAGCCCGGCGTGTACCGTCTCCACCACCGGTGCGTGTCCGTATATGTGCGTAAAGATCCGTACCGCATCCTCCCGAAGGGGTGAATCCGCCCTGTATTCCCAGGCAGGATAGCTGCCGCTCACATCGACCCGGCCGCCAGCCGCCTCCAAAAGCTGCCGGATCTGATCCGTCAAAGCCGCCAGGGACGCATCCCGGGAGCTTCGCACCGAATATTCCAGCCGGAGTTCTTTCTCCGTAAGTTCCATAATGCCCAGATTCAGCGACGTCTCCACCAGTCCTTCGATATCTGCGCTCATGGCCTGGATCCCTGCCGGCAATGCCTGGAGCAGATGGGTGATTCTGCCCAGGCACTCACCGGGAACTGCCTGTACTGCTTCACAAGGCTCGCTGTGAAGCTCCAGATGAAGGGAAGGGTCCGTGGCCGCATAGGTCTGCTGCAGAATCTGCACTTTCGCCTGCAGCGCCTCCCGCAGACTCTGTTCCGCCGCTTCCTCGCAGACAAGACTCATCCGCGCCTCTCTCGGAATCGCATTTTGCTTGGCACCGCCAGACAGAGAAGCCAGGGAGAACTCATAGCCCTCCTGCACAAGCTCATATAAAAGTGACGCCAGAGCCAGATTTGCATTCGCTCTGCCCTTGTCGATCTCAATGCCGGAGTGACCGCCGGTCAGGCCGCATAAAGACACCTCCAGCAGCCGTCCGCCGGCACTCTCTCTGGAAACGCCCAGATGGCAGATGGTACTGTTGCCGCCGGCGCAGCCCACAGTCAGAATGCCCTCCTGCTCCGAATCAATATTGATCATTCTCCGGCCCTGCAGCATGGACAGATCAATGGCAGTGGCGCCCTCCATGCCCACTTCCTCCGATACGGTAAGCACCACCTCAAGCCTCGGATGTGCAATCTCCGGCGAATCCAGAATCGCCAGAGCCATGGCAACGGCGATGCCGTCGTCTCCGCCCAGGGTCGTGCCCTCTGCATAAACGCAGTCACCGTCCACAGCCAGACGCAGCCCCTCCGTCTCAAAATCGATGTCGCAGTCCGGTTTTTTTTCACAGACCATGTCCATGTGTCCCTGCAGTATCACAGGTGCCGCCGTCTCATATCCTTCGCTGGCAGGCGCAATTATGATCACATTGCCCAGCCCATCCCGTGTATGCTCCAGGTGATGTTTTTCCGCAAAATCCACGAGATAATCGCTGATTTTCTGCTCTTTATAAGAGGGATGGGGAATGCCGCAGATCTCCTCAAAATAGTAAAATACCTTTTCCGGCTTCAAGTGTTCCAGTACACGCATCATAAAACCTTCTTCCTTTTATAATAAAACCGTCAGCACAGCGGCTGCCGCCACCGCTCCGATCGCCACCGTCAGCAGCCCTCTCCTGCGATAGGAAAGGACCAAGGCTACCGTCATACCTGCCAGGGACGGAATGAGTCCCCCCGCCGAGGTAAATACCGCCGGAAAGGTCATAGCCGCCAGCACCGCATAAGGAATATATTCCAGGAACGAGCGAATATATACATTGGTGATCTTCTTTTTTACAAGCACAAAGGGCAGCGCCCGCAGCAGATAGGTCACCACAGCCATCACCGCCACATACTGGGCATATCCGGTCAGACTAAGCATGGGACACCTCCCCCTCTGAAGCATCAGACTCTTCTGTGGCAATGGGATGTCTCCAGGCTCCATAAGCCGCTGCTGCCACCGCACAGATGGTGAGAGACATGCCGCTGGACAGGTTGACTACGGGCAGATACTCCAGCAGGCAGCTTAAGGCTGCTGCCAAAAGCACCACCTCCAGCACCGGCCGGCTGTCCCGGGCCTTTGGAATAATGATGGCCAAAAACATGCCGTAGATGGCAATGCCAAAGATCTCTGCCACTCCCGAAGGAACCAGCTCTCCCAGCAGAGCGCCTGCCAGGGTACCAAAGCCCCAGCCCAGATAGGGTGTGAGAGAAAGACCCGCAAAATAACGCCTGCTGACCGGCTGTTCCTGGGACATGGCTACCGCAAAGATCTCGTCTGTCACGCACATGGCCAGAATCCAGCGGGCAATTCCGCGAAACCGCTCATCCACCTTTTGGGTCAGTGAAATCGACATGAGCAGGTACCGCAGATTGATAAAAAACTGGGCGATGGCCATCTCCACCAGGGCACCGCCCTCCATCATGAGGGTAAGTCCCGCAAACTGACCGGCAGAGGTCACATTGGTCAGGGAGATCAGCGTCACCTGCCACCACGCCAGCCCCATGCCAACGCCTAACAATCCAAAGGTAAAGGATACCGACAGGTATCCCAGGCAGATGGGTATGCCGTCCCGAATGCCTTTATTAAATGTAAGTTCCATGCTTTTCGATTCGTATTTGCCTTTCTTTTTTATAATGTCGGGGGTAAAAGTATGTTGTCCCCAACTTGTTTGCAGCTTTTTCTTGTGGTAAACTACATCTATCGTATCTGTTCAGAACCACCTGAACAGTTACCATCTATCAATATCAATCAAAGGAGTAGTTCTTATGAGTAAAGGAATCGCTACAAAAAGCACATGGGTGCTGATCATGCTGGTGCTGATCGGTGCCGTTCTCGGCAGCTTTATCGGCAATCTGGCCTCTTCGGGATCCCTCAGCTGGCTCAACTACGGCAAGACCTTCGGGCTGACCAGTCCGCTGGTGTTAGATCTGGGCGTACTATCACTGACCTTCGGACTGACGATCCACTTCAGCATCGCCACCATCCTGGGCATCATTCTCGCCATCCTGATCTATCGTTTTATCTAAGGAGCTGCTGCTAATCCAGCAGCTCTTTGATCATCTGCGCATCAAAGGTCACGCTCTGTACATGCTCCACCTCGATACGGTACAGTGCATTGGCAGCGATATGCTCTGCTGCCTGCTCCAAGTCGCGGATGCCGCTGGTGGCCGTATAATGGTCAACCACTGCCTCCAGTGCCTCCTCTGTCAGGATACATTCTTCCGTCTTCAGGCTTATCCGGCGCAGTACCTTGGGCAGTGAAAAGCGTGAAAAAATAATCTTTTTTTCTTCTCTTGTATAATCCGGAATATCGATCACGGCAAACCGCGACATCAGCGGCGCGCTGATCTGTGATTTGTCATTGGCCGTGGCGATGGGGTAGACCCCAAAGGTCGGAATCATACATTCCATATAATTATCCGTAAAGCCCAGATTGTCCAGCAGTGTCAGCAGTACATCTGCCGGATTGCCGTTGCCTTTGCCGGCGGCTGCCTTGTCCAGCTCGTTGATGATAAATACGAGATTGGACTCTCCTGCCATGGAAAAAGCATCCATGATGATGCCGGGCTTGGCATTGGCATAGATTCTGGAGCTTCCGGTGAGCTGCTCCGGATCATTGATGGAGCTCATATCCAGCGTGGTCCAGGGAAGCTTTAAAATCCTCGCCACCGCATAAGCAATCTGGGATTTACCGGTGCCTGCCGGGCCCACTAACAGCAGTCCGTAAGCCGGCAGCGTGTGGGTACGGTTGATCTGGATGATGGTCTCGATAATGCGCTGTTTGACACGCTCCATGCCATAGAGCTCCTCGTCCAAAATTCTCCTGGCCTCATCCGGGTCGATGGCTTCAAAATAATTGCTCTTCCACTGCACATTCATCATGATGGACAGCGCCCGCTGGGCATGCCTGCGCTCCTCGGGGGATACCTCATGGGAACGGGCAACAGCCAGATTTCTGCGAGCCCACAGGCGGATATTGTCCGGAAGTGTGCGTCCTGCACAGTTCATAAAATCCGTGATGCTCTGGAGACTGGTGAGCTTCATGCTGTCGCCCACTTCCTCCTGATCCTCTTCCTCATCCGCTTCCTCTGCCGGCGCATCGCTGGCCAGCAGACGCTCGATCATAAACTGTAAAAATCCATCCTCCGCCGACAGCTTGGTGCCGCCGCCAAAGGCGATCTCGCGGATCTTGTAGACGGCATAGCCCTCGGGACGATTCTCTCCCGACAGACGGACATTGATATGATTTTCTCCCAGCCATTTCAAAAGACCGGTAAAACGGGCATCGATGCGGAGAATATCTGCGCTGAAGGTACCATTTTCCTCCTGGAATTCAAAGGAGGTACGTTTTGCGGGGTTGGTAAACACACCGCAGGAATGGTGCCTGAAGCTGCGGCCGTGATTGTCCAGCAGCAAAATCGGATGGGCCGCATCCGGGTGGGATTCGTTGGTGCGAAAGCTCTCGTAGGTGCATTCCGCCGCAGCCCGTTCCGCGGGCGCATTGGTAAAATCAAATACCGGCATATGCTTATTCCTTTCCGTTCCAGCAATAGGTACACAGTTTTTCGGGATCCAGGCCTGTGGCCTCTAACATGTCGTCCAGACGGTTGAACCGCAGGGAGGTGAAGTTTAACTCTTTTCCGATCTCTTCCACCATCCGGTCATATTTTTCTGATTCCGGATCTGCATACTCCTGCAGCAGTTCCTCTGTGACATTGCCGTTTTCCAGGCGCTCGATCACACGTCTGGCGATCAGATCCAGTTCGGAGCTGGATCTGGAAAAATTCAGATATTTACATCCATATAAAAGCGGCGGACATGCCGGGCGGATGTGCACCTCTTTTGCACCGCTCTCATAGAGATATTCCGTGGTCTCCCGCAGCTGCGTGCCCCGCACGATGGAATCATCAATGAGCAGGATGCTCTTGTCCTTGATCAGATCATCCACGGCCAGCATCTTCATCTTGGCAATGAGATTGCGGCGGCTCTGCATGGTAGGCATAAAAGAACGAGGCCAGGTCGGTGTATACTTAATGAAGGGACGAGAAAAAGGAATGCCCGATTCATTGGCGTAGCCTACGGCATGAGCCGTGCCGGAATCCGGTACACCTGCCACGATATCCGGCTGTGCGTTGTCGCGCTGTGCCATTTTTGCTCCGCAGTTGTAGCGCATCTGCTCGACGCTGATGCCCTCGTAGGAGCTGGCGGGGTAGCCGTAATAGATCCAGAGGAAGGTACAAATCTTCATATCCTTGCCGGGATCTGCCAGGGTGATGCAGTTTTTCTCAGTGATGACAACGATCTCCCCCGGGCCCAGCTCCTTATAGTCATGATAGCCCAGATTTTTATAGGCATAATTTTCAAAGGAAGCGCAAAAACCGTTTGCCTTTTTGCCGATGACCAATGGCGTGCGTCCCATTTTATCACGGGCAGCGTAGATGCCTGCCCGATTCAGCAGCAGCAGGGACATGGAACCATCCACCGTCTCCTGCACATAACGGATGCCCTCGATGAGGTTGCCTTTGGTGTTGATCATGGCAGCCACCAGCTCGGTGGCGTTGATCTCCCCGGTGCTCATCTCCTGAAAATGTACATGGCCCTGATCCAGCAGTGACTGGATGATCTCTTCCTGATTATTGATTTTTCCCACGGTCGTGATAGCGTAAGTGCCATGATGGGAACGAATGATCAGCGGCTGGGCCTCATAATCCGAGATGCAGCCAATGCCGTATCTGCCCTTCATTTCCTGAACATCCTTGTCAAATTTTGTCCGGAAAGGGGCATTCTCAATATTATGGATCGCACGGTTGAAGCCATGCTCGCCAAGGACGGTCATGCCGCCGCGTCTGGTGCCCAGATGCGAATGATAGTCGATGCCGAAGAACAGGTCAAAAACACAGTCCTCCTGTGATGTTACTCCAAAAAATCCACCCATGGTGTTCGTTCCTCTCTTTTTTGCTAATCTCGTGGGTTCCATATGGGCCGGCAGCTGCCGACCCTCTTACTGCGATAGTATAGCACACGGATCATGGGTCGTGCACGAAAAATACAAAAATTTTTCCATTGGTGCTTGCAAATCTTCTTTCTATGATATATAACTAATGGACAACGTAAGAAAGGAAGATAAGAACATGAAAAAGAAAATTGTAATGGCAGCCCTTCTGGCGGCCATGACCATGAGCACCCTCACCGGCTGCGGCCAGAGCACAGATGAGACCACACAGACTGAGGCCACGGACAGCGCCGAGGACTCTGCGGACAGCACCGACAGTGCTGAAGATTCAGACAGCGCCGAAGACTCCGATTCCACACAGGTTGCAAATCCCTGGACCGAATCCGACCGGGAGGGCGTTGCCACAGCCACCGGCTTTGATCTGGAAGCTCCCGACGGAGCCACCGACGTTGCTTACTCTTATATGGAAGAGGACGGTCTGGCACAGATGAGCTACACCGAGGATGGCATCGAATGGACCTACCGGATGCAGTTTGCCGATGAGCTGACAGACATTTCCGGCATCGAGATGGACTGGATGGACGTCTCAGACGGTACCGTCTCAGACCGCACAGCAAAATATTATTCTTACTGTACGCTGAACGACGATTCCGTAGAAGATGTACAGATGGTCAACTGGTATGATATCGTGCCCGGCGTGACCTATTCCCTGTCTGCCACCGCCACAGATCTCAACGGCCTGGATATCCAGGTATACGCAGAGAACCTGTTTGACCCGCTCCAGGGTGAAGCTACTGATGATCCGGAGGGAGACCGTGAAAACGAGCTGAACAATTACTTTTTAGGTGAGCATACCAAGAGCTATGACGGCAGCACACTGAACATCACTGACAACGGAGATGATACCTTCAAGGTAGACATCAGTATCGTTGGTCTGTGCAACTTAGAGAACGGCACCGGCACCTTTGATGATCACAAGATGTACTTTGAGATCTCCGATCCCAACGAAAATCCTATGAGCGGCATGATCTATCTCGACAGCGACAACAGCCTGTGCGTAAAGATCACAGACAGCACCTGGGATCTGCTGCCCAATGACGAAGTCATTGACGGCTTTGGTAAATAGAACGCAAGCCCACCGACAGATTGACTAAAAAATCAGCATTGCTTGGCCGCCCCACACGGCGGTCATAGGGATAGGGATAAAACTCCCACAGTTTTTCTGTTGATTCATTTGAAAATACGGCGTGAAGCGCGCTTCGAATCGCACGCTCCACGCCGTTTGTCGTTGCCCGGTATTTGCCTGCGATCCGAGGATAAATTTCCTTAGAAAACTGTACCGGTTCATCCAGCTCGTACTGGGCCATCAGTTCCAGTGCATCTACAATATAAGAAAATCCCATATAACGCTTCGAAAAACCCATCTGCAGCAATCTCTGCTCGATCAGACGTCTGGTCAGAACATCTTCTCCTGCTCCTGTCAGTGCTGCGTCAGGCGCAAACTGCTCCCTGCGCTCCAGCATACATTTATAGGGATAAAGCCTTCCTGCCGCATCCACCAGCTGCAGTACTCCAAACAAATTCTCTTCCTTTTTGCACATATAATCCACCACCCCGCAGACACGCATTCCACAGGCCAGGGAGGGCGAGGAAACAGCACTCATTACCAGAATCAGCGGACGGGTTCCGCCGTCTGCCATCAGCTCTTCCAGCAAAAACATCCCATGTCCCTCATTCAATTCCATCTCAAGAAACAAAATATCTACCGGATAGGCCTGCAGATACTCCAGCGCATCCTTCCCACAGCCAGTGCAATAGGACACTCTCATATCCGCTCTCCGCTCCACTGCCACACGCAGTGCCAGTGAAAATCTGTCATCACCAACGGCGATCAACACTTCTGCCTGTTTCATGTAAAACTCCTCCTGTCTTTGCAACAATTTTTCCCTTCTTTAATTATAACCGTTTCCCTCCGGAACCGGATGCTTCATCCTCCATTTGTCAGGTTTTACCACCATCCGTGGTGTCTATACCTAAAATCAAATGCTTACCATAAAATCTATGGGGCTAAAAATTCCCTCATTCATTTTAATCGTAAGCACGGAGGTATCACCATGACAAAAAAATTAAGCAGTCTGATCCATGAAAAGCGTGAAGAAAAGGGACTTTCCTGTACACAGCTGGCAGAACGTCTCCATGTCTCACCCGCTACCGTTCATGCCTGGGAGAGCGGGGAGGACCGCCCCAGTACGGAGCATCTGATCCTGCTGGCAAAGCTCTTAAGCACCGACACCGATTATCTTCTGGACTGCACACCTACCGACACCATCTGTCTGGACACCTGCGATCCCCACATACAGAATCTCGTTTTTCGAACGATGCGTTACCTGGATGGAATCCCTAAAAATTGAAGGGAATGCCCGCTCCTGCTTTACAAACCAATCTGATTAGCGTATACTAAGAGCGTTATGTCCATCTGGAACACACAACCGTGTTTTGTGGACGGACATTGCTTTTTATTTGTCCGTCGGTGGAATACAAGCAACAAAGATATGACTATTTATAGAAAGCAGGGAATACCATGAGAGAAATGACAGAGATCCGCTGGCACGGCAGAGGCGGACAGGGCGCCAAAACAGCTGCGCTGCTGCTGGCTGATGTGGCATTCAACATCGGCATGCATGTGCAGGGCTTTCCTGAGTACGGCCCCGAGCGCATGGGCGCTCCCATCACTGCCTACGACCGGATCAGTACCAGGGAGATCCGCGTACATTCCAACATCTACGATCCCGATTTTGTAGCGGTAGTTGATGACACGCTGCTGCATTCGGTGGATGTCACCAAGGGACTCAAGGAGGACGGCGCGATCCTCATCAATTCACAGCGAAAAAAGGAGCAGCTGCTTCCATTATTGAACGGCTACAAGGGAAAGGTCTATGTGATCGATGCCCACCATGTATGCATGGAGACGCTGGGCAAATATTTCCCCAATACTCCTATGCTGGCAGCCATGGTCAAAATATCCGGCGTCATGGAAAAGGAGATCTTCCTAAAGGAAATGGAAGGCTCCCTGCAGCACAAATTCGCCAGAAAACCGGAGGTTTTATCAGGCAACCTTGCCGCACTGCGGATGGCATTTGAGGAGGTGTGTGAATGAGCAGCTTAAAGCATAACGAACGTGCTGAATTTATCAATGAGCAGACCCCGTGGCATCAGCTGACGGACGGACTGCAGATCTATGAGCCCGCCACCTCACGCCAGTTTTTTACCGGCGAGTGGCGCACCAGTACACCGGTATGGAAGGCGGATCAATGCAAGCAGTGTCTGCTGTGCGTGCCCTACTGCCCGGACAGCTCCATTCCTGTCAAGGATGAGAAGCGTCAGGATTTTGACTTGAATCACTGCAAGGGCTGCGGCATCTGTGCAAAGGCCTGTCCTTTCCATGCAATTACTATGAAGGAGGGCAAATAATATGTTGAAAACACGTATGTCCGGAAATGAAGCCGTGGCACATGCCATCAAGCAGATCAACCCTGATGTCATGCCGGCCTTTCCCATCACTCCCTCTACGGAGATCCCTCAGTTCGTTGCGACCATGATCGCCAACGGAGAGATCGATACAGAATTTATTCCGGTGGAGAGTGAGCACAGCTCCATGAGTGCCGCCATCGGATCATCCGCTGCCGGCGCACGTACGCTGACTGCCACCTCTTCCTGCGGACTGGCATTTATGTGGGAGGTTTTATATGTAGCAGCCTCCAACCGGCTTCCCATCGCCATGGCAGTGGTGAACCGCGGACTCACCGGTCCTTTGAATATCAATGCGGAGCATTCCGACAGCATGGGCGCCCGGGATTCGGGCTGGCTGCAGATCTACGCAGAGAACAACCAGGAAGTTTATGACAACTTTTTACAGGCTTACCGCATTGCGGAGCATCCCGATGTGAAGCTGCCCATCATGATCTGTCAGGACGGCTTTATCACCAGCCATGCAGTAGAAAATATCACACTGTGGGATGATGCAGCCATGAAAAAATTTGTAGGCGAATACCAGCCGGCTCACTACCTGCTGAATCCCGATGAGCCTCTGGCTGTGGGTCCTTACGCCGCCTCCGGATATTGTATGGAGGCGAAAAAAGCACAGACCGAAGCCATGAAGCGTGCGAAAAAAGTCATTTTGGATGTGGCCAAGGAATTTGAGGCGCTGACGGGACAGTCTTACGGCTTCTTTGAAGGCTATCGCCTGGAGGATGCGGAGTATGCTGTTGTGGCCATCGGCTCTGTCTGCGGCACCGCCAAGGACGCTGTAGATGCCATGCGGGAGCGGGGACTTCGGGCCGGATTATTGAAGATCCGTGTCTTCCGCCCCTTCCCCGGCGAGGAGATCGCAGCTGCATTAAAGAACTGCCGCGCCATCGCCATTATGGACCGCTCCGAGAGCTACAATGCCGTAGGAGGTCCCTTAGGAGCAGAGGTGACTGCCGCCCTCTACCGCGCAAAGGCACATGCTGAGGTCATCAACATCATGTATGGTCTCTCCGGACGGGATGTACGTGTCGAGGATATTGAGGAGCTATTTGACAATCTGGTAAGGCTCGGAAACGGTGAACATGTCTACGATGAGACATGCCACTATCTGGGCTTAAGAGAGTAGGTGGAGCATGGAACAGAGAGCATTTCATTATAAAGAGATCCAGAGCCGCCCGGAGCGGCTCGCCCCCGGACACCGTATGTGTGCCGGCTGCGGCGGAACCATCGCCGTTCGTAACGTGCTGAAGGCACTGCACCCCGGAGACAAGGCAGTCATCGGCAATGCTACCGGATGCCTGGAGGTATCCTCCTATATGTATCCCTATACGGCCTACGAGGACAGCTATATCCACAACGCCTTCGAAAATGCAGGCGCCACCCTTTCCGGTGTGGAAACTGCCTATCATGCATTGAAAAAACGTGGAAAACTCAAGGATAATTATAAATTCATCACCTTCGGCGGCGACGGCGGTACCTATGACATCGGTCTCCAGTCCCTCTCCGGAGCCATGGAGCGTGGACACGATCTGGTCTATGTCTGCTACGACAACGGCGCATACATGAACACCGGTATCCAGCGAAGCTCCGCCACACCCCGTTTTGCAGATACCACCACCACACCCAGCGGTGTAAAATCCGACGGCAAGCCCCAGGGACGCAAGGATCTGGCAGCCATCATCGCCGCCCACAATATTCCCTATGTGGCACAGACCACCTTTATCGGGAATATGAAGGATCTGTACACCAAGTCCGAGAAAGCGATCTACACACCCGGACCTGCCTTTTTAAACATCATGGCTCCCTGCCCCCGTGGCTGGAAGTACGATGCGCCTGATATTATCGAGATCTGCAAGCTGGGCGTAGAGACCTGCTACTGGCCGCTATTTGAGGTAGTTGACGGCAAATGGATCTTAAACTACGAGCCGAAAAAGAAGCTTCCGCTGGAGGACTTCCTGAAAAAACAGGGCCGCTTCAAGCATTTATTCAAGCCCGGAAACCAGCATCTGATCGAAGAATTCCAGGCAGAGACAGACCGCCGCTGGGAAGAGCTTCTGACCCGCTGCAACGCATAGTATCAAAGGAGCTCTGCCATAAGCAGAGCTCTTAGTTTATAGAAAGAAGGTATCTATCATGAAAACAATCGCTACTACAAAAGCACCCGCTGCTATCGGACCTTATTCCCAGGGAAAGATCGTAGGCAATCTGGTCTTTTTCTCCGGTCAGATCGCACTTGACCCTGCCACCGGCGCAGTGGTAGGAGAGACTATTGAAGAGCAGACCAAATGTATCTGCGAAAACATCGGAGAGCTGCTCTCTGAGGCCGGATGCACCTACGACTCTGTGGTAAAGACC
>CAVITM010000054.1:0-12201 GCA_963645455.1 Moraxellaceae bacterium
TCCTTATACATTAGAGGAGGTTGTAGCGCGAAATTATCTGATCACGGAGCGCCCCGATGCGATTTTGAATATCGTAGACGGAACGAACTTAGAGCGTAATCTGTATCTGACCACCCAGCTGTTAGAGCTTGGTATCCCCACTGTCATCGCAGTTAACATGGCAGATCTGGTAGAAAAGAGCGGCAACCAGATTCATCTGGAGGAGCTCTCCAAGCAGTTAGGCTGCGAAGTGGTAGAGATCTCCGCTTTAAAGGGCACCGGCATCAACAAGGCAGCAGAAAAAGTCGTTGCACAGGCAACCAGCAAAAAGAAGCTGCCGGCACCGGTTACCTACGGCGCAGAATTAGAGGAGGCCATCGCCTCTGTCAGCACAAAGCTTGGGGCTGTGGCTGCAGAGCAGAGACGCTTCTTTGCCATCAAGCTTTTGGAGCGTGATGAGAAGATCGGAGCCAATCTTTCCAATATACCGGATGTGTCCCTTGAGATCGAAAAGCTGGAAAATGCCATGGATGACGATGCAGAGAGCATCATCACCAACGAGCGCTATCAGTATATCACCTCCATCATTGATAAGTGCATGACCAAGGCAGAGGCTGAGGAAAAGCTGACCATTTCTGATAAGATCGACCGGGTAGTGACCAACCGTATTCTGGCACTTCCCATCTTTGCACTTGTAATGTTTGTGGTATATTATGTATCTGTAACCACCGTCGGTAGCTTCGTGACCGACTGGACCAACGATGTATTATTCGGAGAGATCATTCCTCCTGCCATCGAGTCAGCACTGAATGCCATCGGCTGTGCAGACTGGCTGCAGGGACTGATCCTTGACGGTATCGTAGCCGGCGTCGGAGCAGTGCTTGGCTTCGTACCTCAGATGCTGGTGCTGTTTTTCTTCCTGGCTTTCCTGGAGAGCTGCGGCTATATGGCACGTATCGCATTTATCATGGACCGTATTTTCCGTAAATTCGGTTTATCCGGAAAATCCTTCATCCCCATGCTCATCGGCTCCGGATGCGGCGTTCCCGGTATCATGGCTTCCCGTACCATCGAGAATGACCGTGACCGAAAGATGACCATCATGACCACAACTTTTATCCCTTGTGGTGCAAAGCTTCCTATCATCGCTATGATCGCCGGTGCCTTCTTTGGCAATGCCGGATGGGTGGCATGGAGTGCATGGCTTGTGGGTATCGCAGCCATCGTATGTTCCGGTATTATTTTAAAGAAAACCAAACTGTTCGCAGGTGAGCCGGCTCCCTTCGTTATGGAGCTGCCTGCTTATCACTGGCCTACCGCAGGCAATGTGCTTCGTTCCATGTGGGAGCGTGGCTGGTCCTTCATCAAAAAGGCCGGTACCATCATTTTGTTATCCACGATCATTCTGTGGTTCCTGATGAGCTTTGGCTGGGTAGACGGCAGCTTCGGCATGCTGGAGGCTGAGCAGCTCAACGCCAGCATTCTCGCCAAGATCGGTACTGCTATCGGCTGGATCTTCGCACCCCTTGGCTGGACACAGGCAGGTGAGGGCTGGAAGATGGCAGTTGCAGCCGTAACCGGACTCATCGCAAAGGAGAATGTAGTAGCAACCTTTGGTATGCTTTATGGTTTTGCAGAGGTGGCAGAGGATGGTTCCGAGATCTGGGGCAACCTGGTTCAGGCCATGACTCCTATCGCAGCCTTCGGCTTCATGGTATTCAACCTCTTATGTGCTCCCTGCTTTGCAGCAATGGGTGCCATCAAGCGTGAGATGAACAACCGCAAGTGGTTCTGGACAGCCATCGGCTATCAGTGTGTATTAGCTTACATCGTGTCCATGTGCATCTATCAGATCGGTACCGTATTTACCACCGGCGCATTCGGCATCGGCACTGTTGTAGCGGTTCTGTTTGTAATCGGATTCTTATATCTGCTGTTTCGTCCCGCTCCCAAGGAGGGCGAAAAAAAGGCAGGCGCCTTTGTAAAGGCAAATTAATCAAGTGAGAAAAAAGGAGGGTATGTAGATGGGAACAGTGATTGTATTAGCCGTGCTGGGAGCGATCGTAGCCCTCATTATCCGAAGCATGATCAAGAATAAAAAAAGTGGAGAAGGTTCCTGTGGCGGCGATTGCAGCCGCTGCAAGGGATGCCACTAAATGAAATGTTGAAAAAGTATGATCAGAGCCGTCACTGTCGTGGATAGTGGCGGCTTTTCATTTTGCGTTTGACTTGCTACCTGGAATTATATATGATGAAAAAAAGAATTTTACGGAAGGAAAAATTATGTGGATCAGCAAGTATTTCGTATATTTTGTATTATTCAGCTGCATGGGCTGGATCTATGAATCCGCCTACTGCACCATCAAAACCGGAAAATGGCAGAACCGGGGCTTTTTGTACGGTCCGTTGTGCCCCATCTACGGCGTGGGAGCCGTGGCCATCACTTTTATCGTGGATCAGCTGCAGGAACGTGATGTGCCGGAACTTTTCTGGTGGCAGATTTTTCTGATTGCTTTTTTTGGAAGTATCGTGCTGGAATATGTGACGTCCTATGTATTGGAAAAGCTGTTTCATGCATACTGGTGGGATTACAGTGATGTGCCTCTGAATATTAACGGCCGCGTGTGCTTTCCGGCTTCCTGCGGATTTGGCCTGGCTGGCTTGCTGGTTGTCTACGGCATTGCGCCCATGACCAGGGATATGACCGGCTGGATCTCGGCGCCATGGATGGAAGTGCTGTCCCTTTTATTTATGGCCATCGCTGCTTCCGATGCGACACTTACCGTGTCCGCACTGACCCATTTCGAGCGCAATGTTGTGGCTCTTGAGGCTGCGCTGAATCAGCATATGGAACAGTTCGTGACTGACGTTCAGGAAAAGAAGCAGGCCGCCAGCGAAGCTCTCGCCGAGGAGCGGGCTCGCTTTTCCATCGAAAATATGGAGCGCTCTATCCGGGAGATGGATGCCACCCATCGCCTGGCACTCAAGCGTGTTCAGGGCTTCCGATCTCCGCGCCGTGACACCGCCAGACACGTCTACTCCCGGGAGATGGTATTTGATTCTGTGAAAAAATATCTGGCGAACTCAAAGCGAAATAAGGGTAAGTGACATCCTAGCCGATTTGCAGGCCGGAATCAATGGCCTGCAGATCTGTGTTCAGCAGCAGGGTGGAGCGGGGATTCTCCTGCCGGAAGCGGCGTTTGATCCGATCCAACACCATCTCGCCATTCTCATATGTGGTCATGGGCAGCAGGATCATGAACTGGCACACGCTGTAGCGGGTATAAACATCGCCCTGGCGGAGAGAACCGCGGATGCATGCGGAGAGCTTTTCCATCCCATTGGTTAAGGTCTTCACCGGCGGTGTGCTGCCGGTGGAGGTGCTTATCGTCAGCAGACACAGATGCACCGTGGCACCGCTGCGGGCAGCAGATCGAACCTCCACCTGATAGATGTCCTTAAAAAGCTCGTATTCACAGTAAAAGGCACCGACGGCTTTGCCCTTCTCCCGCATGGAGTCCTTGATGAGGCTCAGGTCTGTTTCCACACTGTTGCTGGTCCTGACCAGATCCTTGTACAGGGCCTGCATCTCCTTGGATGGGGTGACGCCGAATTCGTTGTAAAACAGCTTGGTCATGTTCTCGTACTGAACCATGGCGGCCTGTGGACGTTTTGCATCCATCAAAGCCTGGATCAGGTGGTAGTAGAGGAATTCGTCATAGGGGTCGATTCCGATGGCCTGTTGACACAGGTGCACAATGTCATCGTGCTGCTGGCGCTGAGCCAGCAGAGCCACTGCGTCATGCACAATGCGCAGATACAGGGTGTGATAATAGGTGTTGATAGGGGCTACCCAGACCTCCGACGCAGACTTTGGCAAAAAGTCCCCTTTATACAGGGCAGCTGCCTCCATGTAGCAGCCCAGACGTGCCTCTGGATCCTCTATGGATTCGGCCTGGCGGCACAGCGCCTCAAAATGGTCTGCATCTACGTCCAGCTCCAGTTCCGGGTTCCAAAGGTAGCTGCCGCCGCGCTGGATGATGATGGCCTTTCCGTTGGAAAAGCCCAAGCCCTCCATAGCACAGCGAGCCCTGTGCATCAGAGTCTTCAGGGCGTTGCCCGGATTGTCGCTTTTTTCCTCTGGATAAATCAGCTCAATTAGCTCGTTCTGGGAGATGCTTTTGTTCCGAAAGGTGATCAGATATTGCAGCAGCGTCCAGATTTTTTTAGAGCGCAGTGTGTGCTCATCCAGGGTCTTGCCCTGATAGTACAGAGCGCATTCGCCTAACATGTGGATATGTAAAACAGAATCCGTTTCCATGGTGTCCCTACCTTCCTATATAAACCAGGATCTGCATATGCAGACCGACACTCCAGTCTTATTATGGCAAAAAAAGCCGGGATTGTCCACTTGATTTTTATGGGCATAGCTTCTTTTGGGACTTTTTTTAAGTTTTTTTAAGTTTTTTTAAGCTTATTTAAGTTTTGCTCATGACTCTTTACAAAAATAGAAATAAGGTGTTAAAATGCACTTAAAGAAGATAACTTTCCGGATTTACTTTCCAGATTGAGGTGATGATATATGCTGAAAAAGTCAAAATTGACTCTGGTGCCTCTGCTGCTGGCAGCAGCCCTGCTCTGCAGCGCCTGCGGGCAGGCTTCCACTGAGGAGGCACAGCTTTCCACTGAGCAGACACAGGCTTCCACTGAGGAGGCACAGCTTTCCGCAGAGGAGACACAGGCTTCCTCTGAGGAGGTAGTGCTTGACGAGGAGACGGAACTCGTTCCCCTGAGCGGCTCGGCTCCGATTTCTTCTCTGCTGGAGCCGGAGGCTTCAGGCACAGTGACCTACGGCAATGCGAAAGTGAGCATCGACGCATCCAACAGCCGGGACGGTTACGTGATGATCAAATACCTGGGGAAGAATTCCAAGGTGAAGATCCAGGTCACCGGCCCCTCTTCCGTTACCTATACTTACAATGTGACGGAGTCTGGCAGGTATGAGGTCTTCCCCCTGTCGGACGGCAGCGGCAGCTATAAGATCTGCGTATATGAAAATACCAGCGGCAAGAAGTACGCCACCGCTTACGCCCTGAGCAGCCTGAAGGTAAAGCTGACGGACGAGTTTGCCCCCTTCCTGCGGGCAAACCAGTATGTGAACTTTGACGAGGACAGCAAGTGCGTCGCCAAGGCGGCGAAGCTCTGCGGGGGCAAGTCGGATACGCTGGAGAAGATCGATGCAGTCTATACCTATGTGATCAAACATATCAGTTATGATTACAATCTGGCAAAAAGTGTAACGAGTGGTTATTTGCCTGACCTGGACAAGGTGATGAAGAAGGGCAAGGGCATCTGCTTTGATTATGCGGCTCTGATGACCGCCATGCTGCGCAGTCAGGGGATCCCCACCAAGCTGGTGGTCGGCTATAGCGGGACGGCCTATCACGCCTGGATCAACACCTATTCAGAAGAGAGCGGCTGGATGGATGCTGTCATTTACTTTGACGGCAGCCAGTGGAAGCTGATGGATCCCACCTTCGCCTCCACAGGCAAATCCAGCAAGGCAATCATGAAGTACATTGGCGACGGTGCAAACTACACTGCAAAATACTTGTACTGATTTCATTTGAATTTTTTACAGCCGGATCTTGCCCGACAGCTGCTTGACTGTCGGACACCGGAGTATAGACAGGTCGCCTTCGCGTTGCTGCGGGGGCGGCTTTTGGTATGTTTTATGATTCTATAAATTGGAGGCATATGTATGCGGAAAAAGGAACTGCAGCCGCGCTATCTGTCGGCTCTGTGTCTGGAATTGGCAACTCTGCTGCAGGCGGGGATCAGCATAAATGAAGGGCTGTATATGCTGTACACGGATGATGACAGCCCCCGCTCCAAGGCTTTGCTGCAGGGGCTCTATGAGGACATGGAGTCCGGCGAGAATCTGGCCGGGGCCGTGGAAGGCAGCGGCGCCTTCCCAGCGTATATGGTGGCGATGCTGCGCCTGGGGGAACGGACCGGCCGCATGGAGGAGACGCTCCGGGCACTGTCCGGCTATTATGACCAGCGGGAGCAGCTGCGCAGCAGTCTGCGCAGCGCAGTGGCCTATCCCATGCTGCTGCTGCTTTTGATGGGGGCTGTGGTGGTGCTGCTTGTGACCCGGGTACTGCCGGTGTTTCAGGATGTATTTGCCCAGCTGGGTGCACAGATGAGTCCTTTTGCCACAGCGCTGATGCATTTTGGCCAGGGGCTTTCCGGCGCGGCGGTGTATATTCTGGCAGCGCTGGGTCTGCTGGCCCTTGTGGCGCTGCTGCTGTTCGCCATCCCCACGCTCCGCAGCCGGACGGGGAGATTCTTCCGCTGGCATTTTGGCGGACGGGGCATTGCCGGACGGCGTGCAGCGGCGGACTTTGCCTCTGCTATGGCCGCGGGAATGGCCAGCGGCCTGGATGTAGAGGAGGCGCTGGAACTGGCCGGACAGGTCAGCGGCGGATCTAAGCAGATGCAGCAGAAGCTGACAGGCTGCCGGACTGCGTTGGACAGTGGGGAGAGCATGGAGCAGGCCCTGGCAGGCTCCGGTATTTTTTCCCATCGGGACAGCCGTATGCTCAGTCTGGGAATCCGGGCCGGAGCGGGGGACAGCGTGATGCAGCAGCTTGCCGCCCGCAGCCAGACCCAGGTCCAGGCACAGACGGAGGCCGCTATGGGCCGCATCGAGCCCGCCATTGTGATCCTGCTGTCTGTATTGGTGGGCGGTGTGCTGCTGTCCGTCATGCTGCCGCTGCTGGGTATTCTTTCAGTGATTGCTTAGAGCGCTGCAGAAAGGGGATGACAGAATACCGTGCATAAAAAAGACTATGAGAAGCCGTGGTTTGGTGGAGTCCGGGGCTGGCTTACCGGCCTTGTGCTCTTTGCCGGCGTACTTCTGCTGTGTCTGGCAGGGGTCAGAACGGCAGAGGAGAATCTGCGCACAGCAGGGCTGGAGACAGCGGAGCGCGCGGTGCGCCGCGCGGCGGCCAGCTGTTATGCTCTGGAGGGCGCTTATCCGGAAAGTTATGACTATTTGAAGGAACATTACGGACTGGCAGTGGATGAAAGCCGCTACCAGGTGTACTATACGGCGATCGGGGAGAACATTATGCCTGATATCAGCGTTGTGGAACTGGGAGGGATGCAAGAATGAACGTGCGGCAGGAGCACAGTATACAGAATGTTTTTGTCCTGGCTCTGTTTGCGGTTTTTGCCATTGCGATCCTGCTGACGCTGGTGTTTGGTGCAAAAATATACCAGAACATGGAGGCGGACAGCAGCGTAGATTACAGCCGGAGCATGGCCAGCGCCTACCTGGCGGAACGCCTTCGCCACAGCGGGGAGACAGAGGAGATCCGGGTCGGCACTTTCTCCGGACAGCCGGCTCTGTACCTGCTGGAGGAAACGGAGGAGACCACCTATCAAACGGTTATCTACGTTTATGACGGCTGGCTGTGTGAGCTGTATACGGAAGAGGGGCTGGATCTCCCGCCGGAGGCGGGGACACAGCTTCTGGAATGCGCGGCTCTGGAGCTGGAGCAGCCGGAGCCGGGTCTGCTGCGCCTGAAGACCCGGGGGACGGATGGCACGGAAAGCAGCCTGACCCTGAGCCTGCGGACAGGGAGGGAACTGAGCTTATGAGAAGACAGCAAGCTGGTATGCAGCTATTTCTGGTGGAACTGGTGCTGGCCATCGGCTTTTTTGCCATGATCGCGGCCGTCTGCGTCCGTTTGTTTGCTGCAGCGGGCCAGACGGCGGCGGATAGCAGGGCGAAAAATCAGGCGGTTCTGGCGGCGGAGAGCGCGGCGGAGTGCTTCAAGGCGGCGGGAGGAGATCTGGAAAAGACTGCCGCCTATCTGGGAGCGGACGCAGGGCAGGAAGATACGCTTATTTTGTATTATGATGAAGATTGGCAGCCCCAGACGGAGCCGGGCATGTACCGCCTGGAGCTGCAGCGCAGCCAGGAGCCGGAGGGGCTTGCCCTGGCGGACATCCGGGTCAGCAGCGGTCAGACGGAGACTCTGCTGTTTACCCTGCAGGCCGCCTCTGCCGGGGAGGTGTTGCCATGAGGGGGCGCCGGAGCAGTGGCGTGGGCAGCGTGTCCCTGACGCTGATCTTTGCGACACTGTGTCTTGCCATCTTTTCCGTGCTCACCCTGTCCAGTGCCCTGGGGGAGAAGCGCAATGCCCAGCTTCTGGCGGAATCTGCCACGGACTATTACCAGGCAGACAGCCAGGCGAGCCGCGTCTATCTGGGTCTTGCCCAGGCTTTAAGCAGGGGTGAAACACCGGACACATTGTATGGCATAGATATTGATAGGGATGTACAGGATGACGGCGTGCATTACTCTTATTCCTGTGAAATAGACGATCGGCAAGTTTTAGAGGTGGAGCTCTCCTATAAAGGTGAGAGCCTTGTAATATTAAAATGGGCAAAAACAAGCCGGGAGAGCTGGTCCGGGGATGAAAGTCTCCAGGTCTGGCCCGGATAATGCCTGTACAGATGGAGGAAAATCAGTGGATATTCATAGTTATCTTGAAGAGGCCGTGGATCAGGGGGCCTCGGACATCCTGATCATTGCGGGTCTGCCCCTGTCCTTTAAAAAAGCCGGCGTGATCTGCCCCCAGAGTCCGGAAAAGCTTGGGCCGGACAGCAGCCGGGAGGCAGTGCAGCAGCTCTACGCCCTGGCGAACCGGGATATGCAGCGCTATGTGGAGACAGGGGACGATGATTTTTCCCTGTCGATACCGAAACTTTCCCGCTTTCGGGTGAATGCCTACCGGCAGCGAAGCTCCATGGCGGCGGTGATCCGCGTGGTGTCCTTTGATCTGCCGGATCATGAAGAACTCGGCATTCCCGGGGAGGTCATGGCAGTGGCGAAAAAGAGCCGTGGCCTTGTTCTGGTCACAGGACCCTCCGGCGGCGGCAAGTCCACCACGCTGGCCTGCATTGTTGAGGCCATCAATCAAAGCCGTAATTGCCACATCATTACCCTGGAGGACCCCATCGAGTACCTCTACCGGAATAAAGAGGCGGCGGTCAGTCAGCGGGAGATCGCGACGGATACGGGGAGCTATCTTGCGGCGCTGCGTGCCTGTATGCGCCAGACGCCGGATGTGATCCTGCTGGGGGAGATGCGGGATTTTGAGACCATCCGAACCGCCATGACGGCGGCGGAGACGGGGCATCTGCTGCTTTCCACCCTGCACACCACCGGGGCGGTGAGTACCATCGACCGGATCATTGATGTGTTCCCACCGGATCAGCAGCAGCAGATCCGGGTGCAGCTTTCCATGGTGCTGCAGACCGTGATCTCCCAGCAGCTGCTGCCCGCTGTGGACGGGCGCGAGGTGCCTGCCTTTGAGATCATGCACTTAAACAGCGCGGTCCGCAATCTGATACGTGAGGCAAAGATCCATCAGATAGACGCTGTGATCCAGTCCTCCGCGGCGGAGGGCATGATCAGTATGGATCAGTCCATTGCGGCACTGTATAACGCCGGGCGCATTACGGAGGAGACGGCGTTGAAATATGCGGTGAATCCGGAGCAGCTCCGCCGGCGTCTCCGTGTCTGAATCTCGTATCTGTTCAGGTGGTTCTGAACAGATACAAAAATACAAAAAGTTATAGATTTTGAAAAAATAAATGAAAAATGTAACCCGTGTGTAACCGGAGGGTTGTATAACATAGGCATAAAGCGAGAGAGAGGGGAGGTCAGTTATGGTTATCAGCGGTGCAAAAAGCATCCCTAATTCCCTTCGTCACGGGACGATTTTTATTGACGATTATACAGATAAGGTCCCGAGCGGTCGCCTCTGGTACGGCCATTTCCAGCAGGAAGAGCACTTTCACGGACTGATGCAGCTGCTTATCCTGATGGAGAAGACGCTGCAGGAGCTGGAATTTCCCGGCGCGTATATGCAACCGCGCAGCTTCAGCCGGCCAGGGTCGCAGGCAGTGGAGATAGCCGCCGCGGCAGCAGAGCAGGAGCGGGACTTGAGTCCGGGCAGGCTTGCCTCCTTCCAGATCAAGGTCATTTTCCGGCAGAACGCCAGCTGGCAGGGGAGCGTCTCCTGGCTGGAGGGCGGACAGGAACAGTCATTCCGAAGTGTGCTGGAGCTGGCTTTGCTGCTGGACAGTGCGCTGGAGGACGGCGGGGACAAAAGTCAGTCCCAGACGTCTGAATAGTTACTATAGTTTTATTTTAAGGTGAGAGAAAAGGAAGCGTAGAAAAAGGAAGCGCTGAAAAAGGCAAAACCGGCGAAAGCCGGCGGCGCAAAGCTCTGGAGCCTACGGCGTAAGCTATGGCAGTCCGGCTGCCGTCGCTTCATAACTGAAAGGAGTTATGAAAGATGGCAAAACGTTTGAAAAAAAGTCTGGTTCTTCTTCTGACGATCGTCCTGGTGTTGTCCAGCATGGGTACAGCCGTTCTGGCGGAGGAATCCAGCACCAACAACGAACCCACTCAGCAGAGCGAGATCGGTGATCCCTCGACCGCGGGAGACGATACCGAAGGAACCAATATCGCGGGAGACAATACCGAGGGAACCAATATTGCGGGAGACAATACCGAGGGAACCAATATCGCGGGAGACAATACCGAGGGAACCCCGGCCGGAGGAACCGATACCGAAGAACCCAAGACTAAGGGAGACGATACCAAAGAACCCGATATCAAAGGTGTCGCACAGATCGGTAACGAGAAGTATGACACGCTTACTGCTGCTATTGCCGAAGCTACTGATGGAGTAACCATTGAGCTGTTGAATGATGTTGATGAAAATATCATCATCGACAAATCCCTGACAATTAACCTCGGTGGTAAAACACTTACAGGTACCGGTACAGGGTCTGTTGTGACTATTTCCGGCGAGGGGAATACTGTTACTGTTGAAAACGGTAAAGTAACCGGCGGCAACACTTCCGAAAATGGAGGCGGCTTTGCAATCGATAGTGCGACCGTTACGCTCGTGAATCTGACAATTACAGGGAATAGAGCAACCGGCAAGTACAATGACAACGATGGAACCAATGCCGGCGGCGGCGGTATCTTTGCAAAGGACGCAGCCGTATCTATGAAGAACGTTATCGTATCCGGAAATGAAGTCAGTGGGAATTCATCTCCAGATGGCGGCGGCATGCTTGTCAGACGCGGTTCTTTGACCATTGACAACTGCATGATAGAAGAAAACAAAGCACAGGACTTGGGTGGCGGCATCGCCATGGAACACGCCGAGCTACAGATGACAAATTGCAAAGTCCTTTCCAATACAGCTGGCCAGGGTGCGGGTATCGTTTTAGACGCTGCTGGTTACGATAAAGGTGTCGAAGTCGATTGCTCCGGGACGCATAGCTATTCGATCGTTGGCTCGACGATATCTGAAAATGCAGCTTCCAATATCGGCGGCGGTATGTACATCGGCAATGGATGTGAAGTGAAAATTAAGGGCTCTACTTTGAGCAAAAATAAATCTGCTTGTCAAGGCGGTGCAATCGAAATTAACAACGCAGAATCACTCGAACTGGATACTGTTTCGATTTCCGAAAACGAAGCACCGTCTGGTGCTGGCGTGTTTGCACTGACCACTGTTGATACAACCATCTCCCTGCTGGGAAACACGGCTGTTGAAAACAACACGGCATCGGGTTACGGTGGCGGACTTTATCTCTATGCAATGGGGGGCAACTTACATTGCAGCGCAAAGGATTGTTCGATCAGCAATAATACCGCTCGCAGCGGTGCTGGCATTTTCACATACACATATTTAAGTACTTCTCAGATTACGGTCACGCTTCAATCCGGTGCGGTTATGCATGGAAATCTCGCCCAAAAGAACGTGGGCGGTGCCATCTATGTGTATAATGCAGGAGTGAACATCACGGCTGAAGATGGAAGTGCCTTGTATAACAACACTGCAAAGACTGCAGGTGATGATCTTTATCTCAACGGCGCAACCTTCACACTTCCGGCAACAGAAAAGATGGGCGGGGAACGCAAGCTGACCTCTGGCAGTAAAAATATTACCGGTTGGTATCATGATGGCTGGTACAAGCTGAATGCAACCACAGGCAAATATGATAAAATTGCCCGCTGGACGGCTGATACAGCAGACGAATATACTCCGGCAGACGACGATACACAGGCTGTTTCCCTCAAGGCGGCGCACCCGAAGATGTGTACGTTGACCTATGAGG